>NZ_JBEPKX010000010.1:0-118976 GCF_040544915.1 Curtobacterium sp. 1544 | reverse complement strand
GGGTGTTCTCCGCGCGCCCGGCGGTGTGGTGGGGGGGGGCGCCGCCGCTATTCTCCGCGGGCGGCGCCCCCCCCCCGCCCCCGGGCGGGGGGGGGGGGGGGGGCGGGGGGGGGGGGGCCCCGGGCCCCCCCCGCCTCCAGTCCGTTCCGGGGTCACCACGCGCGCGGCGCGAGAAGATGGGGTGTGAGCTCCGCGCAGACGATCCTGGACGCCCTCGTCCGCCGTGTCGACGAGACCGGGTTCGGCGCCCAGGGACTGCACGTGCGCGTCGGCGACGACGACGTCGAGCACCACTGGGCACCCGACGTCCGACGCGAGGTCCACTCCGTCGCGAAGGGCGTCTGCGTCCTCGCCGCCGGGATGGCCGCGGACGACGGGCTCGTGGACGTCGACGAGCCGGTCGCCTCGTCCCTGCCCGACTGGACGTTCGGCGCGGGGACCGAGGAGGTGACCCTCCGGCACCTCCTCACCATGACGAGCGGCGTGGACATGCCGTGGTCCGAGACGGAGCTGACCGACTGGCCGGACCTGGCGGCGGAGTTCCTCGGGCGGCCCTCCCGCGGGCGGGTGTTCCAGTACGCGAACGCGAGCACGTACACGGCGATGCGGGTGCTCGCGACGCGCATCGGCGACGTGGGGGAGTACGTGTCCCGCCGGCTGTTCGACCCGCTCGGCATCGAGGACGTCGCCTGGCAGCGCTGCCCGAACGGCTTCGTCGCCGCCGGTGAGGGCCTGGCGCTCCGGACGGAGGAGCTCGCCCGGCTCGGACAGCTGATCCGGGACCGCGGGGTGTTCGGGGGTCGGCGCATCGTCGGTGCGCGGTGGTGCGACGCCATGCACGGCGACTGGGTCGAGCGCGAGGGGACCGGGCCGGGCTACGAGCGGTACGCGATGGCAGGGTGGGGCGGACCCGGGCGGCTCTGGCGCCTGCACGGCGCGTACGGCCAGATGCTGCTGTTCGACCGCGACACCGACACCGACCGCGACGTCGACGGCGGCACCGTGGTGACCGTCACGGCCGACGACCACTTCGGCGCGGACGCCTTCGCGGCGGTCGTCGCCGACGAACTGGAACGGCAGCGGCCAGCGACTCCCGCATGATGTGCGCGCGCTGCGAGCGTGGCGAGGTCGGCGGTGCGAGGATGAGCGGCGGCCGTCGCCCGGACGGCCGGAGACGGAAGTGACGAGCGTGACCGAGACCCGCTCCGAGACACCGACGACCGAGACCGCCGAGGACGGCGGACACGGCGCGGTCAAGAAGGGCGCCGCCGTGCTCGCCCTCGCCGCCCTCGGGGTGGTGTTCGGCGACATCGGCACGAGTCCGCTGTACGCCCTGCGGACGGTGTTCACGATCGACGACGGCATCGTGAAGGCGAACCAGGAGGACGTCTACGGCGTGATCTCGATGATGTTCTGGAGCATCACGATCATCGTCTCGATCAAGTACGTCCTCGTGCTCATGCGCGCCGACAACGACGGCGAGGGTGGGGTGATGGCCCTCGCGGCACTCGCCCGCAGGCTCTACGCGAAGCGTCGCGGCGGTGCGGTGATCTTCCTGGTCATCGGGATCGTCGGCGTCTCGCTCTTCTACGGCGACTCGGTCATCACGCCCGCGGTCTCGGTGCTGTCCGCGGTCGAGGGCCTCGGTACCGCCGCACCCGCGGTCGGGCACCTGATCGTGCCGATCGCCGCGGTCATCCTCGTCGTGCTGTTCGCTGCCCAGCGGTTCGGCACCGGCAAGGTCGGCAATCTCTTCGGCCCCGTGATGCTGCTCTGGTTCGTGGTCATCGCGGCCGCCGGGGTACCGCACATCATCGCCCACCCCGGGGTGCTGCAGGGGCTGTCGCCGACGTGGGCGATCGCCTTCACGTTCGCGCACCCGTACATCACGTTCGTGGCGATGGGCGCCGTCGTCCTGGTGATCACCGGCGCCGAGGCCCTCTACGCCGACATGGGGCACTTCGGCCGGCCGGCGATCCTCCGGGCCTGGTTCTTCGTCGTGTTCCCGGCGCTCGTGCTGAACTACCTCGGCCAGGCCTCCCTCGTGCTCCGCGACCCGTCGGCCGCCAAGGACCCGTTCTTCCTGCTGTTCCCGGACGCGCTCCGGCTGCCGGTCGTGGTGCTCGCGACGATGGCGACGGTGATCGCCAGCCAGGCCGTGATCTCGGGTGCCTTCTCGCTCACCCGTCAGGCCGTGCAGCTCGGCCTGCTGCCGCCCCTGACGATCCGCCAGACCTCGCGGCGGGAGAGCGGCCAGATCTACCTGCCGGCCGTGAACCTGCTGCTGTTCATCGGCGTGCTGGCGATCATGCTCGCATTCCGGTCCTCGGCGAACCTCGCCACCGCGTACGGGGTGTCCGTGACCGGTGCACTGGTCGTCGACACCCTCCTGCTGTTGCTCGTCGTGCGGCCGCTCTGGAAGTGGAAGCCGTGGAAGCTCGTGCTCGCCGCCGTGGCGTTCGGCGGACTCGAGCTGACCTTCCTGGCCGGCAACCTGTCGAAGATCATCCACGGAGGGTGGGTGCCGCTCCTCATCGCGCTCGCGGTGATCACGGTGATGACGACGTGGCGCCGCGGTCGGGCGCTCGTGCAGGAGGAACGCAAGGAACGGGAGGGTTCCCTCGCCGACTTCATCGAGCGCGTGAACGAGGACCACGTCCCGCGCGTGCCCGGTGTCGCGGTGTTCCCGCACCCGAACAAGGAGACGACGCCGCTCGCCCTCCGCGCCAACGTCGACCACAACCACGTGCTGCACCGGACCGTGCTCATCGTGTCCGTCCTCACCGCCAACGTGCCCCACGTGCCGCACGCGCGGGCGTTCTTCCGCGACGACCTCGGGTACGAGGACGACGGCATCGACCACATCACCATCAAGTTCGGGTTCTCGGACGACCAGGACCTGCCGAAGGCCCTGCACGCCGCGTGCCTGGCCGAGGTGCTCGACATCGACCCGGACGAGATGGAGCACGCGTCGTACTTCATCTCCCGCGGCGCGCTCCGGCCGACGCCGGGGCACCGCGGCATGGTCGGGTGGCGGAAGAAGCTGTTCGTCGGGCTCGCGCACAACGCGGCCGACCCGGCAGCGCGGTTCGGCCTGCCGGCCCACCGCACGGTGACCATGGGCAGCGACGTCGAGATCTGACGACGCCGACGGGCTGTCGGACTGGAGGCGCGTGGCGCGCCCGCACCGTGCCTCCAGTCCGTCAGTGGACCGTCAGCAGCAGTCGCACGCGTCGCCCGCGCGCTCACCCGTGAGCGCCGCGACCGGCTGCTTGCAGGCGTCGCCGCGCCACGCCTCGAGGCCCTCGCGCACCGCGAAGACGACCACGACGAGGCCGGCGACGGGGTCGGCCCAGGTCCACCCGAACAGGGTGTTGAGGAGGAGTCCGACCAGGACGGCGGCGGAGAGGTAGCTGCACACGAGCGTCTGCTTGGAGTCCGCGATCGCCGACGCCGAGCCGAGTTCCGTGCCCGTCCGCCGTTCGAGCAGGCTGAGGAACGGCATCACGGCCAGGCTGACCGCTGCCAGCACGATGCCGACGGTGCTGTGCTCCGGCTCGCGCAGCCCGGTCAGCGTCAGCACGGCGTCGACGGTGACGTAGAGCGCGAGTCCGAAGAACGACACGGCGATGACCCGGAGCGCCGTCCGCTCGCGTGCCTCCGGGTCACGCCCGGCGAACTGCCACGCGACGGCCGCTGCCGACAGGACCTCGACGATCGAGTCCAGCCCGAAGCCGATGAGCGCGGTGGACGACGCCACCGAGCCCGCGGCGATCGCGACGACCGCCTCGACCACGTTGTAGGTGATGGTCGCGGCGACGATCCACCGGATGCGCTTCCGGAGGAGCGCCTGCCGCGCGGCCGTCGGGGCGGGACGGACGCCGATGGACACCGCGCCGGTCATGCGCCCGGTCCGCAGCAGAGCGGGACGTCGCAGTCGTCGTCGGTGCAGCCGACGCCGTCGTCGACGGCGAGGACGACGTCGACCAGGGACTCCAGCGCCCGGGTGAGGTGCGCGTCGGCGATCTCGTACCGGGTGCGACGCCCTTCGGGGACGGTCGCGACGATGCCGCACCCGCGCAGGCACGCGAGGTGGTTCGACACGTTCGCCCGGGTGAGGCCGAGTTCGTCCGCGAGCTCGGAGGGGTACCCGGGGGAGTCGAGGAGGCGCAGCAGGATCCGTGCGCGCGTCGGATCGGCGAGGGCTCGACCGAGGCGGTTCATCACGTCGAGTCGCGGGGCGGCGGTCAGCATGGCGCAACTGTACAGCGTTCGCTGAACAGTGTCACGGCCCGAGGTCTCCCTCAGTGGGCGGTGTGGCTGCCCTGCGTGGACCGGCTGCGCTCCGTGGACCGGCTCCGCAGTCGTCCGACCCCGAGCGCGATCGCGACGACCACGAGACCGAGCAGCAGACCGAACACTGCCGAGATCGCCGTGTCGACGATCCACGTGACGACGGGCCCGGCGGCCTCGACCCCGTGCTCGACGACGTGCAGCAGGTCGTACGGCCCGTGCCAGAACGTCTCCGCCAGGTTCGCGATGACGAGGTGCCCGCCGACCCAGAGCATCGCGACGGTGCCGACGATGCTGATCACCCGGAAGACCGTGGGCATCGCGAGCACGATGCGCGCCCCGGAACGCCGGGTCCGACGGACGGGGTGCTTCATCATCTGCAGGCCGATGTCGTCGACCTTCACGAGGAGCGCGACGGCGCCGTAGACCAGAGCCGTCATGCCGAGCCCGATGACGATCAGCGCGCCGAGCGTGAGCCAGGTCCCGAGGTCCGGGTCGAGGCTCGCGAGCGCGATGAGCATGATCTCGGTGCTCAGGATGAGGTCCGTGCGGATGGCGCCGAACACCAGCTTCCGCTCGTCGGCGGAGGGCTCGTCGCCGGTGGCGTGGTGGTGGCCGAACCACTCGGTGACCTTCTCGGCGCCCTCGAAGCACAGGTAGGTGCCGCCGATGAGCAGCAGCCACGGCAGCACCCACGGCGCGAACGCCGACAGCAGGAGCGCCAGCGGGATGATGATGATGAACTTGTTGAAGAGGCTGCCGAGTGCGATCCGGCCGACGACCGGCAGTTCGCGGGCGGGGGTGAGTCCCTGGACGTACTGCGGGGTGACCGCGGCGTCGTCGATGACGACACCCGCCGTCTTGGCACTGGCCTTCAGCGCTGCGGAGAGCACGTCGTCGACGATGGCGAGCAGACCGACTGACATGGGCTCACCCTAGCGGGAGCCGCGAGCCCCTAGCGGGGACCGCGTCGCCCGCGGAGGGTCTCGGACGGCGGCTCGCCGTACACGTCGGCGTAGTAACCCGAGAAGCGACCGAGGTGGTGGAACCCCCACGACACGGCGATCTCGGCGACGGTCGTCCCGTCGGGGTCGGCGGCCAGCAGGTCGGACCGGACGCCGTGCAGACGCGTCTCGCGCAGGAACTGCATCGGCCGTACGCCGACGTGCCGCTGGAACGCCGCCTGCAGCCCGCGCGCGCTGACGCCGGCCGCCTCGCTCACCTCGGCGACGGTGAGCGGTCGCCGGGCGTTCGCGACCATCCACTCCTTGGCGAAGCGGATCGTCGACGAGCCGACGGCCGCCGTCGGCGCTCGCGACGGGGTCGCGTCGAACGCGGCGACGACGGCGTCCGCGATGGACTGGTTCCACCGGGCCCGGTCCGCCGCGGGCGTCGAAGCGTCCAGGAGGCGCGGTGCGGCTTCCCCGATCCGGCTGCGGAGTCGACGGAGCGCGTCCACCCCGAGCGCGCCCCGGAACGCGAGCTGCCGCGGCTCGTCGTCACCGCGCCGGGCCGCCGCGATCGACTCGAGGAAAGCCCCGCCGAAGCGCACCGAGTGCTGCCCGGACGGGAGTCCGTCGAAGCGGAAGTCGCGGCCGGCCGGGTACATCACGGGGATGCCCGGCAGGAGCTGGACGGGGTCGCGGGAGTCGGTGTCGATGGTCATGCCGGGCGACGTCGCCCACACGAGGACGTAGTCGGTGCCGGGCGAGATCGTGCCCCAGCGGTGTGCCGCGACGTCCGAGGTCCCCATGGTGACGTCCTGGTCGCCGACGGCTCGGAAGCGGTAGGCGAACCCGTCCCGGGCGGCCTCGCCGATGTGGATGTCGCGGCTGGCGTACGCACGCTCGTACAGTGCGACGGCGTCGTCGACGAGGGAACCCCGACGATCGACGTGGATCGGCGTCACTGCTGATTGCATACCCGTCCAGTGTCGTCCATCCCGGCGCGGAAGGGACCCCCACTGCGCGGGACGGCTGGGCGAGATCAGAGGTCGAGGCGGTTCCAGGTCTGTGCTCCGCGGCCGTCGTCGGGCTCCGGGTGGGCAGTGGTCGCAGCGGGGTCGTGGACGAACCCGAGCCGCGCGGCGACCCGGAACGACGGCGCGTTCCACGCCCGGATCGTGGCCCAGAGCCGTTCGTACCCGATGGCTCGTGCCGCTGCGACGACGGCAGTGGCTGCCTCGGTGGCGTGCCCGTGTCCGTGCGCGGCCTCGAGGAACTCGTACGCGAGCTCGGGCTCCTCCGGTGTCGACCGCCCGACGACGAGTCCGCAGTACCCGAGGGGCGACCCGGTCGCGGCCAGTCGGACCGGGTAGAGCGGCAGCGCGGTGCCGATCGTGCCGGCGAGGGACAGCACCGAGGTCGCGGCCGCGTCGTGGTCCGGGCGACCGGCGGTCCGGGGAGTCGGCGGTTCACCCCGACGGGCGGCAGCGGCACTCCGTTCGCCGACGAGGTCCGCGTACCAGTCGGCGTCGCCGTCCGACCAGCCGTCCAGGACCAGCCGGGTCGTCCGGAGGCGGTGGGGCATCGACGCCGGCGTCTGCATGCGTCGACGCTACCCACGGCTCGCCCCCACTGCGCTTGCTGGCTGAACCGTAAGGGCTGCCAGTCGGCCCCGAGGACGGTGAGGTCAGCGGTGACCAGCCGCTCGACAGCAAGGAGGCTCCATGTACTTCCACGCACAGACCTGGATCAACGAGATCGCCGACGGCGAGCCGGACCCCGCAGCCGCGAACGCCCTGCAGGAGGGCCTCGGCGGGCAGTTCGGCGAGATGCGCACGATGATGCAGTACCTCTTCCAGGCGATGAACTTCCGTGGGCCGGCGGCGAAGCCGTTCCGCGACCTCATCCAGGGCGTCGGGACCGAGGAGATCAGCCACGTCGAGCTCATCGGGACCACGATCTCCCGCCTGCTCGACGGTGCTCCGGGGTACTCCGGCAAGGTCACCGACCCGGTGGACAAGCCCGGTGCGAAGGGTGCCACGCCGCTGAACATCGCCCTCGACACGGGCAACATCCACCACTACCTCGTCGGTGCCCAGGGCGCCCTGCCGGTCGACGCGGCCGGCAACCCGTGGAGCGGCAGCTACGTCTACAACTCCGGCAACCTGCCCCTCGACCTGCTCTACAACCTCATGCTCGAGTCGACCGGGCGCCTGCAGAAGTGCCGCATCTACGAGATGACCGACAACCCCACGGCCCGTGGCACCATCGCGTACCTGATCGTCCGCGACCAGGCGCACGAGAACGCCTACGCCAAGGCACTCGAGGCGCTCGGTGTCGACTGGAAGACCCTGCTGCCGATCCCGAAGACGAACGCCGAGCGCTTCCCCGAGGTGAAGCAGCTCGTCGACCTCGGTCTGCAGAGCAAGCAGTACAGCTTCGACCTCGACGGGGCGTCCGAGGCGGCGAAGATCTTCCGCGGGGCGTCCCCGTCGAAAGACGGCACCGACCTGTCCGCCACCGAGCAGGCACCCGTCGGCGTCCCGTCGTTCATCGCGCCGGAGCGGCTCGAGGAGTTCGCGCCGGGACTCGACGCTGACCTCCTCGCGCTCATCCAGCAGACCGCGGAACTCGAGCTCGACCAGGCCGAGGTGCCGCAGTACGGCCCGGTCGCCTGACCGGGATCAGTCGAGGCAGAACTCGTTGCCCTCGACGTCCTGCATGACGATGCACGACTCGTTGACCTCGTCCGCGAGCACCCGGCGGAACTGCGTGGCCCCGAGGGTGACGAGCCGGTCGCTCTCGGCGTCGAGGGCGGCGAGTCGTTCGTCGCCGACCATCCCGGTGCCGACGCGGACGTCGAGGTGCACGCGGTTCTTCACGACCTTGCCCTCCGGCACCCGTTGGAAGAACAGCCGTGGGCCGACGCCGGTCGGGTCGACGCACGCGAACGCCGACCCCTGGTGCTCGAGCGGCAGCGACCGGTCGAAGGCGTCCCACGAGTCGAACCCGGGCGGTGGCGGCGGCACCACGTAGCCGAGCACCTCGCACCAGAAGCGCGCCACCCGCTCGGGTTCCGCGCAGTCGAACGTCACCTGCACCTGCCGCACCGTCGCCACGCACCGACGGTACAGCGAAGGCCCCGTCCGGGGACAGGGCCTCCGCATCGGTAGGGGTCAGTCGTTGATGTGCGCGATCGCGTAGTCGGCTTCGGCCGGCAGGAACTTCTCGCCGTACTCGCTGACGAGTTGGTCGCGGATGGCGGCCGGCGACATCGACATGTCCTCCTGGTACGACTTGGCCTTCGCGAGTGCGTTCGCGTTCCAGTCGGCCTTGACAGTGTCGATCGCGTACTGCGCGGCCTCGGGCGAGAACTGCTCGCCGTACTCCGACGTCAGCTGGTCGTAGATGCCGGCCTTGCTCATGTGCATGATCTCGGCGTAGCTCTCGGCCTTGGTCAGCGCGGAGGTGTACTCCACCGGCACCGACGCCTCCTCGGGCGCTGCTTCAGTGCTCTCGGACGCTGCCTCGGAGGGCTCAGTGCTCTCCGACTCGTCGGCCGTCGCCGGCTCGGGAGTCGCAGACTCGGCCACGACGGAGGAGTCCTTCGCGGCCTCGGCGCCCGAGTTGAAGGCGGCGCCGATCCCGGCCGCGAAGGTGATGGACGTGAGCGCGGCGACTGCACCGAGCACGAGACCGGTGATGGCCATGCCCTTCGACTGCTGCTTGCGCAGCGCGATGACGGCGAGGACGATCGCGACGATGCCGACGATCGCACCGAACACCGGCGCCCATCCGAACACGAACGCTGCGATACCGACGACGAGCGCGGCGATGGCGAGACCGCCGGCGCGCTTCTGTGGGGCGGGAGCGCCTGGGTAGGGCGCGTAGGCCTGGCCGGCCTGACCGGGCTGGGGCTGCTGGTACGGGGGAGGAGTCTGCGACATGCCGCTCCCCTGCGGCTCGGGTGTTGTCATACTCCTCAGTATCTCAAAGATGAGAGTTTCCCCATAAAGCTCTTCGACAATGCTGTGCCCCAGTTCGGGTGCCAGCCGGCGGTCGCCGCGACAGCTGAACGGCGCGCAGCCGTCCTCCGTATGCTCGCGGCATGGCTGACTTCACCGCATCCCAGGCCGCCGTCGTCCGGATCGAGCGCGCCGAGGAAGGGCGCTGGGACCTCACGGTGATCAGCGACTCCGGTGTGCGGATGGGGCACGGCGAGTACCTCTTCGACGCCGCGGACGACGATGCCGCCGGCGAGCAGGCCGCCGCGCTCGACTTCGTGCGCGACTACGGCTTCCGGTTCGAGTCCGACGCCGTCGTGGCCGACGGGCCGGACGCGTACTGGGCGCCGCTGCTCCCGATCGACGCGCGGTAGGTCGGACACCGCCTCAGAGTGACGCGATCAGGCCCTCGACCCGGGCACGGATCGCGTCGCGGATCGGCCGGACGTCCTGGATCGGCAGCCCGGCCGGGTCATCGAGCGACCAATCCTCGTAGCGCTTGCCGGGGAAGACCGGGCAGGCGTCCCCGCACCCCATCGTGATCAAGACGTCGGACTCCCGCACGGTGTCCGTCTCGAGCACGGCAGGCTCGGCGCCGGCGATGTCGATGCCGTCCTCGGCCATCGCCTGCACGGCGACCGCGTTGACCCGGTCGGCCGGTTCGCTGCCCGCCGAGAACACGCGGACGCGGTCTCCGGCGAGGTGCTGCAGGTACCCCGCCGCCATCTGCGATCGTCCGGCGTTGTGCACGCAGACGAACAGGACCGTCGGACGATCGCTCACGCCAGCGCCGACGCCTCGAAGCCGATCAGCCACGTGACGCCGAAGACGTCCCGCACGGTGCCGTCCCAGTCGCCCCACGGCCGTTCCTGGAGCGGCTCGACGATCGTCCCGTCGGCGGCGAGGTCGTCGAACCACCCCCGGAGGACGTCGGGCTCTGCGGCACCGAGCAGCGAGAACATCAACCCGGTCGAGGTGAAGGCGGTGTCGTCGGTCCCGGCGTCGGCCGCGAAGAGCTGCAGCCCGCCGGCGAGCTGGCCGTGCGCGACCGCGTCGACGGGACCGTCGTCGCGTGAGAAGTCCGCGAAGGTCGCGATCCGCACCTCGCCGCCGAACACCCGCTGCCAGCGGTCGAGAGCCCGACGCGCGGTGCCGTCGAGGAGGAAGTAGGGCGAGGGCCCGCTGACGTTCATGCCCGCACCGTACCCGCTCAGACGGCGGCGCGGAGCGTGTCGAAGGTCCGGCGCAGGAGTGCCGGCGCCGGTTCGTCGGTGACGGACCACCGCGTGATCGCGACGTCGAAGCACCCGAGGGACGCCTGCACGAGGACGGCCGCGCGGAGTTCGACGTCGGCGCCGTCGAGCCTGGCGGTCACGAGCGGCGTCAGCACCTCCGCCCACGCGAGGTGCTTCTCGAGGTTCCGGGCCCGCAGCGAGGGCGTCGACATCATCACCCGGACGGACCGTCGGCCGTACTCGACGTCCTCGTCGGCGCGGACCATCATCCCGGCGAACGCCTCGCTCAGGGACTCCCACACGGGCTCGGTCGCGGGACGCTCCTCGAACGCGGCGGCGAGGGCACCGCGGTGCCGGCCGGGGTCGCCGATGACGGCGTCCTCCTTCGCCGGGAAGTAGCGGTGGAAGCTGCGTGCCGAGATGCCGACCTCGGCGGCGATCTGCTCGACCGTCACGGCGTCGAAGCCCTGTTCGTCGAAGCGGGCGACCGCGACCGCGGCGATGCGGGACCGCACGGCCTCGCGGGTGATGTCCCGCAGGCCGCCCCGCACGTTCGTCTCGCTCACGTTCGCATCCTACCATGCGCGACGCTTCGTGCCGAAGTTGACAGAGTCTGACAGAAACGGCGTACAGTGTCACGTGCTCGACACGGACACCACGAAAGGACGACACATGCAGCAGCGCACACTCGGAACACAGGGGCTCTCGGTCGGGTCGATCGGCTACGGCGCGATGGGCACGGTCTTCGCGTACGGCCCGACCGACGACACGGAGTCGATCGCCGCGATCCGCCGCGCCCACGAACTCGGCGTCACCCACTTCGACACCGCGGAGATGTACGGCTGGGGTGACGGGGAACGACTCCTCGGCGCCGCGCTCGCCCCGATCCGCGACGAGGTCACGATCGCGACGAAGTTCGGGTTCACCACCGACGACTGGAAGCCGGACTCCCGCCCCGAGCACATCCGCCAGGTCGTCGACCAGAGCCTCACCAACCTCGGCATCGACTCGATCGACCTCCTGTACCAGCACGTGCACGACCCCGCCGTGCCGGTCGAGGACGTCGTCGGCGTCATGCAGGAGTTCGTGCAGGCCGGCAAGGTCGAGTACCTCGGGCTGTCGAACACGGACGGCGAGCACATCCGCCGCGCCCACGCCGTGCACCCGATCTCGGTGTTCCAGACCGAGTACTCGGTCTTCGCGCGGGAGTCCGAGGAGCTCTTCCCCGTCGTCGACGAGCTCGGCATCGGTCTCGTCGCGTACTCACCGCTCGCCCGCGGGTTCCTCAGCGGCGCCGTCCGCCCGCGTGCCGACCACCCGGAGGGCGACATCCGGCACATCCTCGAGTGGTGGGCTCCGGAGCACTTCGACCAGAACGTCGTCGTGGCCGAGGGGCTGTCGAGGATCGCAGCCGAGCGCGGGATCTCGCTCGCGCAGTTGTCCCTCGCGTGGATCCTCGCCCAGCGTGACGACATCGTCCCGATCCCGGGTTCGAAGAACCCGGTCCGCGTCGCGGACAACGTTGCGGCAGCAGACGTCGTCCTGACGGCCGACGACCTCGCGCGCATCGACGCGCTGTCCCGTGACGTGCGCGGCAAGCGCATCCGCAGCCACTGATCGAGATGGTCACCCGGTGACGGACTGGAGGCACGTGGCGGCGTCGACCCGTGCCTCCAGTCCGTCAGTGGAACAGCCCCAGGGCCTCGTCCACCACGTCCTCCGGCCGCCCGTCGCCGTGCAGCGCCCACCAGGTGAGCGCGGCGCTCGCCGCCGCGGCGAGGGCGTGCGCCCGCACGGTCGTCGTCAGGTCGTCGACCGTCCCGCCGTCGCGCTCAGCGACGAACCGCTCGATGACACCGGTGAGCGCGTTCGACGCAGCCTCGCCGCCGCGTTCGAGCGACGGGTTGGCCCGGATCACGCGGAGTCGGTGTCGGGTGACCTCGACGGTACCGTCCGGGAACGTGGCTCCGACACGGTAGGCCGCGCGGAGTGCGACCCAGGCGGACTCGGATGCCGGCCGCACGCGGAGTTCGTCGGTGAACCGGACCGCGAACTCGTCGAGGCCGCCCCACACGAGCGCCGCCTTGCTGGGGAACAGTCGGAACAGTGATCGACGGCTGATCCCGGCGGCCGTGGCGACGTCGTCCATCGACACCGCGTCGAAGCCCCGCTCGTCGAACATCCGCAGTGCGACGAGCGAGACCGCAGCCGGGTCGATCGTCCGGGGGCGGCCGGTCTGTCGGTCGCTCGTCGAGCTCATGGATTCCTTTCGGCACTGAGTGCTACAACCAGCATGGCGCATCGAGCGCCTCTCAGTGAGGAGACGACATGACCGACACCACCGCCGGACGGTTCACCGGCAGGACCATCATCGTCACCGGAGCGGGGTCCGGCATCGGACGCGCCACGGCGACGCGGGTCGCGAACGAGGGTGGGCGTGTGATCGCCACCGACGTCGTGCCTGAGCGGCTCGACGCGTTGCGTGCCGAGCTGACCGGCCTGCCCGGCGCCGTCGAGACCGTGGTCGGGGACGTCGCCGCGGACGACACGATCGACGCCCTGATCGCCGCCGCGGGGGAGCGCATCGACGGACTCGCGAACGTCGCCGGCATCATGGACGCCTTCCTGCCGCCGAGCGAGGTCGACGACGCCACCTGGGACCGCGTGTTCAGTGTGAACGTCACCGGGCCGATGCGCCTCACACGGGCGGTCCTGCCGCTGATGATCGCCGCCGGCCGAGGGGCCGTCGTGAACGTGGCGTCCGAAGCCGCGCTCCGGGCCTCGGCTGCCGGTGCTGTGTACACGGCGTCGAAGCACGCGATCGCCGGGTTCACGAAGAGCGTCGCGTTCTTCCACGGGCCGCAGGGCATCCGCGCCAACGCGGTCGCGCCGGGAGCGGTCGCCACGAACATCGAGGCGCCGATGCGCAGCGAGTACGCGGCGGGCCGGGTCGGTCCGATCATGCAGGTGGCCATCCCGCCGGTCGCGCAGCCGGAGCAGCTGGCGGCCGCGATCACCTGGCTGCTCAGCGACGACTCGGCGAACGTGAACGGCGCGGTGCTGCCGAGCGACGGCGGCTGGTCGGTCGTCTGACGGCCGCTCAGGCCCGGAGGGCGGCGGCGACCGTCGCCACGACGACCGTGCGTCGGCGGCCCGCCCCGACCTCGTCGGTCAGTCGGGCGTACTCCGGGGTGGCACCGCTCCAGAGCGCGGCGGTGTGGATGACGACTCCGAGGAGCTCCGACGGTGAGAACGTCGAGGACAGCCGGCCGTCGCGCTGGGCCTCCTCGATCGCCCGGAGCTTCCCGGCGTTGCTCCGGACGACGGCGTCGATCGGGTGGTCGGAGTCGCCCCGCTCGAGCCGGTACCAGGTCGCCAGTCGCTGCACCCACGGTCGGCGCACGTAGGAGTCGTGGAGGCGTCCGGCGTACTCGGCCAGGTCGTCCGGGTCGATCGTGACCTCGTCGAGGGTCTCCGCCACCATGGCGTCGAAGACCGCGTCGAACAGGCCGTCCTTGCTGCCGAAGTAGTGGTAGATCTGCGCCTTGTTGCTCGCGGCTGCGGCGGCGATCCGGTCGACGCGGGCACCGGCGATGCCGACGGCGGCGAACTCGTCGCGCGCGGCGAGCAGCAGGCGGGCGCGGGTCGCGTCGGCATCACGGGGCATGGGCACGACGGCATGCTATCAACCGGACGGTTGACAACCGAGCGCAGCGGGTGTTCCATGGCTGCTGTCAACCAACCAGTCAGTTAGGAACACCATGTCCGTCTTCCTCGTCACCGGCGCCTCGCGAGGCCTCGGTCGCTCGATCGTCACCGCCGCGCTCGCCGCCGGCCACCAGGTCGTCGCCGGGGTGCGTGACCTCCACGCCCTCGACGACGTCACCGTCCCCGAGGGGTCGGTGCTCGTGCCCGTCGCGCTGGACGTCACCGACGCCGACGCTGCCCGCACCGCTGTCCACACGGCCGTCGAGCGGTTCGGCCGGCTCGACGTGCTCGTGAACAACGCCGGGTACGCGAACCTCGCGAGCATCGAGGACGTCGAGCCCGACGACTTCCGCGCACAGGTGGAGACGAACCTCTTCGGCGTGGTGACCCTGACGCAGGCCGCGCTGCCGGTGATGCGGGAGCAGGGGAGCGGGCACGTCGTGCAGGTGTCGTCCGTCGGCGGTCGCCTGGCCACCCCGGGCCTCGGCGCGTACCAGACGGCGAAGTGGGCGGTCGGCGGGTTCTCGTCCGTGCTCGCCGCCGAGGTCGCGCCGCTCGGGGTCCGCGTCACCGTCCTCGAGCCGGGCGGGATGCGCACGGACTGGGCCGGCTCGTCGATGCGGGTCGCGCCGGTGCGTCCCGAGTACGCGGCGACCGTCGGAGCCTCTGCCCGCATGCACGGGGGCACGAACATCGGAGCGAGCGACCCGGACCTCGTCGCGCAGCTCGTGCTCGAGGTGGTCGCGATGGACGAGCCGCCGCTCCGCCTGCTCGTCGGCCCCGACGCCTACGGCATCGCCACCGCCGCGGGTCGGGCGCTCCTCGCCGAGGACGAGCGGTGGGAGACCCTCAGCCGGTCGACCGCCGCTGCTGACGCGACGCCCGAGCAGCTGGACCCGCTCGCGCACGCCTGACGGATCGCGCTCCGGACAGAGCAGTGCCGCGGTGTGCGTCGTTGCACACCGCGGCACTGCCCGGTCGTTCTCGGTCGCTCAGGCGCGGTGGCGGCTGCGCCGGAGGCGACGGATCCCGAGGAGCGCGACACCGGCGGCGAGCAGGCCAGCCGCCCAACCGATCGGCGTCGTGGTGTCGGCGCCGGTGTAGGCGAGCTCGTCGGTCGTGGCCACCGGATCGGACGTGGCGACGGGGCTGAGTGCGCCCGACGTGGTCTGCGTGATGCGGACCTCGGTCGGCAGCGCCACCACCTGCGTCGGGACGTCCGGCTCGCTGACGGGCGTGGTCGGCGTGACCGGGGTTGCCGGTGTCGTCGGCGTCGTCGGCTCGGTCGGGGTCGTCGTCGGCGTGGTGTCGACCACCTCCACCGCGAACGTGACGGACACGCAGTCCACCGTGAGGGTCAGGATGTGCGGGGAGGCGTGCGGGAACGTCACGGTGAACCCGCCGTCGGTCGGCACGATGACGTCGGTCTCCTGGTCCGAGGTGAGCTGGACGACATCGCTCACGTCCACGCGGTTCCAGTTCGCGTCGAACGCCCACGGGACGACGGTGATCGATCCGTCCTCGTCGACGCGGATCGGGGCCGGAGCGGTCGTGCCGTCCGGGGCGACCCACGTGTACGAGCCGTCCGAGGCAGCGGGGACGCTGTACACGGCGGCGCCGAGGTGGGCCGCCTCGGTGGGCTCGACGGTGATGCGGATCCACTGGCTGGCGGAGCCGCAGTCGTTCGTCGCCGTGACCAGGGCGGTGAAGGTCCCCGACGTCGTGGGGACGCCGCTGAGGATGCCGTGGCGGAACGACAGGCCCTCGGGCAGGACGACCGCGCCGCCCTCGACGGTCGTCAGCGTGTAGGTCGCGCCGTCGGCGTGCTGGGCGCGGAGGTCGGCCGTGAAGTGCTCGCCGGCCTGCACGGTGGGCAGGACGACCGGGGCGGACTGCGACGAAGTGGAGGAGTAGGTCGGGGCCGGTCGGTGGTCGTCGCCGTGGCCGGGCGTGCTCGGTCGGCTGGTCGGGGTCCGGCCGGTCGTCGTCGTCGACGAGGTCGGCTGTCGGCCTGCGGTGGCCGGGGCCGTCGTGGTTGCGGCCGGGGCGGCGGGAGCGGCCGGGGTGGTCAGCGTCGGTGCTGTCGTCGCGGCCGGGGCAGCGGGTTCCGGTGCCGTCGGTGTGCTCGGCGTGGCCGCGGTCGACGGTTCGGGGGCGCTCGCCGTGGTGTCGGCGGAGGGCGTCGGCGTCGCCGGTGCCGCGACGGTGTCGGCGGGGGCGGGCGCGGACGTCGACGTCGACGTCACCGCGTCCGGGGACGCCGTGACGGCCATCGCGGGGACGATGCCGAACGCGCTCGTGACCAGGACGGTGCCGGTCGCTGCGGTGATGAGGGCTGCTGTGCGACAGCTCGGACGGTGCTTCATCGGGTCGGGCTCCTCGACGTGCGAGCGGCTGTCGGGACAGCCGGGACCAGCCGTCGGGTACGGCCGGTTGCTCGGAGCGTAGGCGCGCTTCGAGTCGCCCAGGAGGACTCCTGCGGGATGCCGAACGCGACCTGTGGGACCACGCAGCCCCGCGGTTTGCCGCAATCCCGCACTGCGCGACGCGCCCGGCGTTGCGGGGTCGTGACGCGCCTCCAGGCCGGGTCCCCGTGCACATGGCGGAGGCGAGGGTCGACGCGGAACGACAAGTCCGACGTCGTTCCGCAGCGGCTCGCGACGCCGGGCGCGCCCGACCCGACCCACCCCGCGCGTCCGCGTCAGGCGGAGGCGAGCGCGCCCATCTCGCCCACCACGGCGCGCAGCCGCGTGGCGAGCTCCTCGGTGCTGCCGACGGTCTCGCGGTGGGCGACCTCGGTCAGCGCCGACATGACCAGGGCGACCGCCGTCCGCGCGGTCCGCTCGTCGGTCCGGGTGCCCACGGTGGCGAGGAGCGACTGCCGCGACTCGGCCATCCACTGCATCACCATCGGGGTCATCTCCGGCCGGAGCACGAGCAGCTCCTTCATCCGGCGACGGTCCTGCGACAACGGCACGGCCCGGGCGACCAGGCGGCAGAGGTCGTCGACCAGGCGTCCGTCGGCGGCGGCGAACCAGGTCGCGGCGGCCTCCGGGACCTCGACGGTGTCGAGCCCGAGGGCGGCGTGCGCCTTCGACGTGAAGTAGTTGAAGAAGGTCCGCGGCGACACGTCGGCGTCGGCGCAGATCTTCTCGACGGTGACCCCGTCGAGGCCGTTCGCGGACACCAGGGTCAGCGCGGCGTCGTGCAGCGCCTGGCGGGTCTGCTGCTTCTTGCGTTCACGGAGCGTGCACGGCTCCGTCGCCGCTGTCGCTGCCGGGGTGGTGGTCACGTGGACTCCTGGAGGTGGGGTGGGTGGGGCGCCCGTCCACGAAGGGGGACAGCGGACGGACGCCCCGGTCGGTCACCGACGCTGCGTCGGTGTGGATCCGGTCATCGGACCCGTGAAGGACCCGGCTTCGGCGGCGGCCAGGCCTGCCGATGCCTCGAGTTCGTCCTCCGGCGAGGGGCCGGACCCGGAACCGCCGGACCCGGACCCACCGGCGGCGTCGGCGCGCTCCTGCAGCGCCGAACGCTGGCGGAGCGGCGGCACCCGGAAGAACCAGGTGAGGACGAACGCGAGCAGGATCACGCCGAGGCCGACCCAGTAGATCGTCACCGACGAGGCGTTGAAGCCCGCCATGAACGGTCGGGTCAGCCGGGTGTCGGCGCCGGTCAGGAACGAGGTGTCGTTCGTGCTGATCGTGCTGTTCGAACCACTGCCGTCGGAGACCTGCTTCGCCACGGCCGGGGTGAGCTCGCCGACCCAGTACGAGCGCTGGGACGCGTCCGACCAGTCGACCACGAGCGTGCCGTCCTGCACCGACGCGTGCGCCTTGTCGGCCGCGGCGGCGAGGGCGGCGTCCTGCACGGCGGCGGGAGCGCTGGCGGTCGACTGCCGCACCTGGGCGGTGACGTCGTCGAGCGAGGACTGCACGTTCTGCTCGAGCGGCGTGACGATCGGCGACCAGATCTTCTCCATGACGCCGCGGTTCTCGGAGGCGGTGGCCACGGTCGGGTTCGTCGCCGCGTCGAGGGCGGAGCGCAGGTCGGTCCGGTCCGCGGTGGCGTGCAGGATGTTCGACGGCATCACCGAGAACAGGATCGACAGCAGCACGGCGGTGCCGAGCGTTCCACCGATCTGGCGGAAGAACGTGGCGGACGACGTGGCGACGCCCATGTCACGGGCCTCGACCGAGCCCTGCGACGCCAGGGTCAGCGACTGCATGACCGAGCCGAGCCCGAGGCCGATGAGGAACATGCCGATCATCAGGAACCAGAGCGGCTTGTCGATGCTCATGAACGTCAGGACGACGTAGCCGGAGGACACCAGGGCCGTGCCGATGACCGGGAAGATCCGGTAGCGGCCGACCCGGGCGACGATCTGACCGCTCGTGATCGAGGCGATCATCAGGCCACCGACGAGGGGCAGCGTCGCGAACCCGGACTCGGTCGGGGTGAGGCCGACGACGATCTGCAGGTACAGCGGGATGGTCAGCATGGCGCCGAACATCGCGAAGCCGACCAGGAAGCCGATGACGGTCGCCATCGAGAACGTGCCGGAGCGGAAGAGCTTGAGCGGGATGATCGCCGCGTCGCCCATCTTCGACTCGATGACCAGCAGCGCGACGAGGCCGACGACACCGATGACGTAGCAGGCGATCGCCGCGGGCGAGCCCCAGCCCCAGGTGCGGCCCTGTTCGGCGACGAGCAGGAGCGGCACGAGCGTGACGATGACGGCGGTCGCGCCCCACCAGTCGACCTTGGGCTTCGCGTCGTCGGCGCTGTGCACCTTCGGCAGGTGCAGGAAGACGAGCACCATGACGAGCGCGGCGATGCCGATCGGCACGTTGATGAGGAGGACCCAGCGCCAGCCGGTGATCCACAGGATCTCGGAGGAACCGGCGAGCAGGCCGCCGATGAGCGGGCCGATCACGGACGAGATGCCGAACACCGCGAGGAAGTAGCCCTGGTACTTCGCGCGCTCACGCGGGGCGAGGATGTCACCCATGATCGCGAGCGGCAGCGACATCAGCGCACCGGCACCGATGCCCTGCACGGCGCGGAAGCCGGCGAGCATGAGCATCGACGTGGACATCGACGAGAGCACGGCGCCGAGGATGAACACGACGATGCCGAAGATGTAGAGCGGGCGCCGGCCGAAGATGTCGGACAGCTTGCCGTAGATCGGCGTCGCGATGGTCGAGGTGATGAGGTAGGCGGTCGTCACCCAGGCCTGCTGGTCGAGGCCGTGCAGGTCGTCACCGATCGTCCGGATCGCCGTGCCGAACACCGTCTGACCGAGGGACGACAGGAACATGCCCGCCATCAGCCCGTAGATCACGAGGAGGATCTGGCGGTGGGTCATCAGCGGCTGCTGGCCGGGGGCGTCGGGGGTCGTGGGGACCCCTGCCGCGCGTCGGCCGTGCTGCACCGGGACGGGTGCGGTGGCGGTCATCGAACTCCTTGCTTCGTGCTGTGTTTCCTGCTGTGAAAGTTTGCAGACCGCGCAACGATACATCCATTGCTTCCGGCAAGCAACTAAATGTGACCACTACGCTGACCGGGTGACCGCCGAACGGGACGATGCCGAGCGACTGCTGCGCGCGCAGCTCGACCGACTCTGGGTGCGGCAGACCCTGCGGGCGTCGCTCATCGAATCGCGCGGGGGACTCGACCCGACGGCGCGCGTGATCCTCCGCGCGGTGGACCACTTCGGTGCCGTGCGCTCGATGGCCATCGCGGACGCCACCGGGCTGTCGCGGCCCGTGATCAGCCGCCGCGTCGCCTCCCTCGTGGAGTCCGGCTACCTCGGCACCACGCCCGATCCGGCGGACGGACGCGCCAGCCTGGTGTCGATCGCCCCCGCCGGACGCACGCTCCTCGACACGCTCGACGTCGCCGGCGCCGAGGTCTTCGACGACCTCACCCAGGCGTTCGCGACGGGCGAGCTGCACACCCTGGCCGGGTTGCTCGCGCGCCTCAACGACCGCGCCGACGCGGTCCTCGGCGTGGGCGCGACAGCGCGACGCGACCCGGCCTGAGCGCGCGGCCGACGCCCTGCAGGTGCCCACGCGGCGGCCTGGAGGCGCGGTGCGGGCCCGCCCCGTTCCTCCAGTCCGTCACTGCTGACGCCGTATTCGAGATACCGTTTGCGCATGAGCACGGACACCGCCACCACCACCGAGACCGCCGACGAGGGGCCCGTGGTGACCTTCGCCGACCTCGGCCTGAGCGACCCGGTGCTCAAGGCCGTCAAGGACATCGGCTACGAGACCCCCTCCGCCATCCAGGAGGCAACGATCCCGACGCTGCTCGAGGGGCGCGACGTCGTCGGCCTCGCGCAGACCGGAACCGGCAAGACGGCGGCGTTCGCGCTGCCGATCCTGTCCCGCATGGAGGCGGGCAGCAAGGTGCCGCAGGCGCTCGTGCTGTCCCCGACCCGTGAACTCGCGCTGCAGGTCTGCGAGGCGTTCGAACAGTTCGCCTCACACATGAAGCACGTGCACGTCCTGCCCGTCTACGGCGGCCAGGCCTACGGCGTGCAGCTCTCGGCCCTGCGCCGCGGCGTCGACGTCGTCGTCGGCACGCCCGGTCGCATCATGGACCACATCGCCAAGGGCACGCTCGACCTGTCCGAGCTGAAGTACCTCGTGCTCGACGAGGCCGACGAGATGCTCAAGATGGGCTTCGCCGAGGACGTCGAGACGATCCTCGCCGAGACCCCGGACGACAAGCAGGTCGCGCTGTTCTCCGCGACGATGCCCGCCCAGATCCGTCGCATCTCGCAGCAGTACCTCACCGACCCGGCCGAGATCACGGTCAAGACGAAGACGAAGACCGCGGCGAACATCACGCAGCGGTACCTGATGGTGTCGTACCCGCAGAAGGTCGACGCGCTCACCCGCATCCTCGAGGTCGAGGACTTCGAGGGCATGATCATCTTCGTCCGCACGAAGAGCGAGACCGAGACCCTCGCCGAGAAGCTCCGCGCGCGTGGCTACGCGGCTGCGGCCATCAGCGGTGACGTCGCCCAGGCACAGCGCGAGCGCACCGTGAACCAGCTGAAGTCCGGCAAGCTCGACATCCTCGTCGCCACCGACGTCGCCGCCCGCGGCCTCGACGTCGACCGCATCACGCACGTCGTGAACTACGACATCCCCGTCGACATCGAGTCGTACGTGCACCGCATCGGCCGCACCGGTCGCGCCGGCCGCAAGGGCGACTCGATCAGCTTCGTCACGCCGCGTGAGCGCCGCCTGCTCTCGGCCATCGAACGGCACACCAAGCAGCCGCTCACGCAGATGCAGCTCCCGACGATCGAGGACGTCAACGAGACGCGCCTGACCCGCTTCGACGACGCCATCACCGCGGCGCTCGAGCAGCAGGACCGGATCACCGCGTTCCGCGACATCATCGCGCACTACGTCGAGCACCACGACGTCCCGGCCGACGACGTCGCCGCCGCCCTCGCGGTCGTGGCGCAGGGCGAGGACCCGCTGCTGCTCGACCCGAAGGCCGACGCACTCCGCAACCAGGTGGACCGCGACCAGCGTCGCGGTGACCGCCGTGACGACGACCGTGGCGCACGCGGTGATCGTGCCGACCGCGGCGACCGTGCCGACCGGGGTCCGCGCCGCTCGCAGCCGATGACCGCGTACCGCATCGAGGTCGGCCGTCGACACCGTGTCGAGCCGCGCCAGATCGTCGGTGCGCTCGCGAACGAGGGTGGTCTGTGCCGCGACGACTTCGGGGCGATCCAGATCCGTCCGGACTTCTCGATCGTGGAGCTGCCGGCCGACATGGACGGCGGCGTGCTCGACCGTCTGACGGACACCCGGATCAGCGGGAAGCTCATCGAGATCAAGCCGGACCGCCGTGGTGGCGGTGGCGGTGCGCGTCGGTTCGACCGCGACGACCGTGGGCCGCGTCGCGAGGACCGCGACCGCGACCGCGACGACCGCGGGCCGCGCAAGCCGCGTTACTGACGCGAGTGCGCTGAGGACGGGAGGCGCGGTGCCAGCTGGCACCGCGCCTCCCGTCCTGTCTGTGGGTCTGTCCGGTGGCCGTTCCGCGCGTAGGGGGCTGATCCGCGCGTAGGAGGCAGTTTCGCGCGTAGGAAGCAGTTCCTTCCTGCCCCCTACGCGCGAAACGGCTTACTACTGCGGGCGTGATGGGATCTTCCGTCGCCGGGGGCCCCTCCTGTCCGGCTTGCGGGATGGCGCACGACGGACCGCACGATCCGCTCCCGATCGCCCCGGAGCCCCCGCGCGGTGGTGCAATTCCTGCAGCCGCGGCGCAGGGAAGCCACGGGGACGACAGGGGATCGATCGTGTACAGAGCAGTACTCACCGTCGCGGCCACCGCGGCGCTGGTGATCGGGGGAGTGACGCCCGCAGTGGCGGCTCCGTCGTCGGGGCTCCCGGGAGCGCCGACGTCCGCGCAGGTGAGCGGTTCCGGGGACGGTGCCGCCGTGACCTGGAGTCCGCCACGGTCGGGCGCGACGCCCACCGGGTGGCGGGTGACCGTCTCGCCGGACACGAACCAGCCCGGGCACGGCGTCGACCGGCTGCCCGCGAACGCCCGCTCGGACCGCTTCGGCTGGATCCGGGCTGGCGTGACCTACGCGTTCTCGGTGCGGGCGACGACCTCCCGTGGCACCGGACCCGAGGTTCGTGTCCGCTACACGGCGCCGCGGAGCACGACGGTCGCGCAGTCGCTCTTCGCGCTGGACGGCGCCGGTGCACTGGTGCGGTACCCGACGTCGGGCACGGGCGCTCCCCGCACGGTGACGGCTGCCGGCACCGGGTACACCGCGGACGACGTCGGCAACGTGTACGTCCCGTCGGCCGACCGCACCGCGATCCTGTTCCACCCCGCACGCGGCGGCGGTGCACGGGTGCTCGCGACCGGGCTGCACCTGACGCCGGACCTGCGCTCGGACGTCGCCGGCAACCTGTACTGGGTCGACTCGGTGTCCGGAGCGATCACGAAGCTCGGCCTCAAGGGCGGCTCCGTGTCGACCGTGCTGCCCTCGAGCGGCTCGGCGTGGACGGTCGGTCGCGACGGCACCGTCTCGGCCTTCACGGCCACGAACTCCGGTGGGACGGTGGTCACCGCGTCGCCGCAGGGCACCGTGCAGACCCGGACGGTCGCGGCAGCCAACGGCACCGCGATCGGGTACTTCGCCGGACTCCTCGCCGACGGGAAGGGCACGCTCTACGTCAGCTACCGCGCGTTCGGCGGGAGTTTCTACCACGGCTGGTGGTCCCTCGTGGCGGGGTCGTCGACCCTGCAGCAGGTGCAGACCCGCCTGGCGTACCAGTACAGCGCGACCAACGACAGCTCGCTGGTCCTCGGGCAGTCGGCCGAGTGGTGTGCCGCGATCGCCGAGCAGGGCCCGCCGAACCCGTGCGTCGCCGACCACACGGTCACACACCTCTGGTCGCAGGACGCCTCCGGCGCGACGGGGGAGGTCTCGACCAGCGGTGTGCTGGCGCGGCCGAACGGGCTGTGGCTCGGTGCTGCCGACACCGCAGGTGACCTGTTCGTGGACGCCGAGTCCGGTCTCTGGCGGATCCCCGCCGCCGGCGGGGCCGCGCAGCGGCTGTCGACGGCGCAGTGGTCACGGTTGCTGGTGATCTAGCGCGACCGCCTTGCGGACTGGAGGCGCGGTGCGGGCCCGCCCCGTGCCTCCAGGCCGGTGCACACAGAAACGCACCAAGTGGTGCGGAGATGTCTACGCCTACACGCCGTCCGCCGTGCGGCGGCACACCTCGTCCCACGGCGTCGGCTCGATCCCGAAGTGCGCCCGGGTCTCGGTGTCGTCGACCACGTAGGGTGCAGTCCACTGGTAGCTCATCTGGGCGATCTCGCGCATCATCGGCGAGACGAGCCCCATCGCGCGGAGCATCCCCGCAGGCAGCCGTCGAACCGTCACCGGGGGCTTGCCCGCCGCTGCCAGGACCTCGGTGAGGGCCTGCTGCTGCGACCGCGGCGCGTTGCTCGGCACCATCCACGTGCGACCGTGCGAGCTCGGGTCATCCGCGGCGGCGACGAGCATCCGGGCGACGTCGAGCACGTCCGTGAAGGTGTGCGGCAGGTCGGTCCGGCCGACCATCGACACGGCCTTGCCCTGGAGCGCTGCGGGCAGCACGCGGGTGATGTGCCCGTTCTCGCCGATGCCACGGCCGACGTAGTCCGAGGCGCGGACCTCGACGGCGCGGACCCGTCCGGCGTCGTGCGCGGCGAGGGCGTCGGCCCAGAGCCGTGCGCGGAGGATGCCCTTGTGGTCGGTCGCCGCGTCGGGCAGGTCCGGGCGCATCGGCCCGTCGACGGGGCCGTACGGGTAGAGGTTCCCGGTGATCGCGTACACCGCCTCCGTTCGTTCGGCCGCCGTGAGCAGGGAGGCGGCGAGCGGTGGCCAGGTCTGCTCCCACTGCGTGTAGTCCCCGGGGTTGGCGCAGTTGTAGAGGACTGCGGCTCCCTCGGTCGCCCGGGTGAGCGCGTCGGCGTCGGAGGCGTCGAGGGCGAGGTGCCCCACTGCCTCCAGGCCGGTGTCCCGACCCGATCGCGTGGCGACCGTGACGCGGTCTCCGCGCTCGGCGAGGAGGGCGGCGACGTGACGGCCCACGGGGCCGGCGCCGATGACGACGTGGTGCTGCGACATGGGTTCCTGCTTTCGTCTCGTTTGCGAGAGCACCGCTCTCGGAACTCAGCATGCACTGCTTCCGCACCATTTGCAAGAGCAGTGCTCTCACTTGTGTGCAGTGCTCTCTCATGGCAGGGTGGAAGCATGGCAGACCGGGCACCGACCGCACGCGAACTCGCTCGTGAGAGCGTGCACGCCAGCATCCTCGCGGCCGCCCGCGCCCGACTCACCGAGGAGGGTCCGTCCCAGCTGAGCCTGCGCGCGGTCGCGCGGGACGTCGGGATGGTGTCGTCCGCGGTCTACCGCTACTTCCCGAGCCGGGACGACCTGCTCACCGCGCTGCTCATCGCCGACTACGACGAACTCGGCGCCGCCGTCGAGGCCGCGGACGCCGCCGCCGGGCCCGGTACCGGGGCCCGCTGGGTCGCCGTGTGTCGTGCGATCCGCACGTGGTCGCTCGCGCACCCCGGGGACTTCGCGCTGCTCTTCGGATCGCCCGTCCCGGGGTACGCCGCTCCGCGCGAGACGGTCGAGCCGGCGTCCCGGACGACGCTCACGATCGTCCGGGTGGTGGCGGACGCGCAGGGTGCGTCTGCGTCAGCGCCTGCCGGGAGGCACGGATCGCCCGTTCCGCCCACGGCGGCTCCCGGGGTGGTCGGCACTGCGGTCGCCGACGGCGTGGCCTCGCTGCACGCGTTCGGCCTGGACCTGCCGGAGGAGGTCCTCCTCCGCGCGCTGATGGCCTGGACGACCGTGTTCGGGGTGATCTCCTTCGAGCTGTTCGGGCACTACGTCGGTTCGGTGTCGGACGGTGCGGCCTACTTCGACGAGGTCATCGCCCGGCTCGCCGACGACCTCGGGTTCGCCGCCGACTTCGGCTGACCGTCCCCAGATCGGGGCGCCGGACTGACGAACGACCCCGTCCTGCGGTAGACAGGTCGCTACGCCCGGATCGCACCCGACGGTCAGGGCGGACGATCGGGCAGCGGCACCTGGAGCCGGCGACCGGTCGGCAACCACCCCTCGGGCGCACGCCGCGGTCGGGGGCCGGCGGATCAGGGAGGCACGCTTGCGACGCAGCACGTTCGGCGACGCCGCGGACGGTGGTACCCGGTGACCGCACTCGACCTCAGCCGTCAGGACCGTCGGCGGCTGACGACCGGAACGTCACGGCGGCGGATCGTCACGGTGCGGACGGTCGCCCTGCTCGCCTCGCTCGCCGGTGTGAACTACGTCGTCTGGCGCTGGGCCGCCTCGGTGAACTGGCACTCGTGGTGGATCGCCGTGCCGCTCATCCTGGCCGAGACCTACAGCGTCATCGACTCCCTGCTCTTCGCCTTCGGCGCGTGGCAGCTCCGTGAACGCGGGGAGCCGCCAGCGCCTCCGAGCGACCCCGTGACCGTCGACGTCTTCATCACGACGTACAACGAGCCGGTCGACCTCGTCGTCCGCACGGCTCGTGCGGCGAAGGCGATCACGCACCCGCACACCACGTGGATCCTCGACGACGGCAACCGCCCGGAGATGCGTGCCGCCGCCGAGTCGCTCGGCATCGGGGTGATCACGCGCGGCGCGGACTGGATCGACCGGCCCCGGCACGCCAAGGCCGGCAACCTCAACAACGCACTGCTGGCGACGCAGGGTGAGTTCCTGCTCATCCTCGACGCCGACCAGGTGCCGGAACCGTCGATCCTCGACCGGACGCTCGGGTACTTCAAGGACCCGCGGATGGCGCTCGTGCAGACCCCGCAGTGGTTCGAGAACGTGCCCGACGCCGACCTGCTCGGCAGCCAGGCGCCGCTGTTCTACGGCCCGATCCAGCAGTCGAAGGACGGCTGGAACGCGGCGTTCTTCTGCGGGTCGAACGCGATCCTCCGACGCGAGGCCCTCATGCAGCTCGGGGTGACCCGGTACGTGCGCGAGGTCGAGGCCTCGGTGGCCCGCACCATCAAGACCTCCCGGAAGCTCCTGGCCCGTGCGCGGGAGACCGAGACCGACCCCCGGGTACTCGGCGCCCTCGACGAAGCCGAGGCCGTCGTCGACCGCGCCCGCGACCAGGTGCAGCGCGGCGAACCGCTCGGCGACGTCACCTACGACTTCCAGCGGGGCATCGACGCGATCTCGTACCGGTTCGCCGCGTCGGACCTCGAGTCCGTCCGCAACGACCTGCAGGAACTCGCCGCGATGTCGGCGGACGCGAACACCTTCGCCGGCCTCGACGACGCCGCGCTCGACGTGCTCGGCCGCCGCGACGCGTCTCCCGTCGCGGCGATCGAGTCCATCGCAGTGCTGGCCCGCGCGCTCGACGTGAACCGGGACGACGAGGCGCAGCCGATCATGCCGCTGGCGACGATCTCCGTCACCGAGGACATGGCGACCGCCATGCGCCTGCACGGCCTCGGCTGGAAGTCCGCGTACCACGACGAGATCCTGGCGAAGGGGCTCGCGCCGGAGGACCTGCCGACCATGCTCGTGCAGCGGCTCCGCTGGGCGCAGGGCACCATGCAGGTGTTCTTCCGCGAGAACCCCCTCGTGCAGAAAGGCCTGTCGTGGGGGCAGCGGCTCATGTACTTCTCGACGATGTGGAGCTACCTGTCCGGGTTCGCCGCGATCGTCTACATCGCCGCGCCCGTGCTGTGCCTGTCGTTCGGCGTCGTGCCCGTCCAGGCGTACAGCGTCGACTTCTTCGCACGGCTCATCCCGTTCCTCGTCCTCAACCAGCTGCTGTTCTGGGTGGTGGCCGCCGGACGGCCGACCTGGCGCGGGCAGCAGTACTCGCTCGCCCTGTTCCCGGTCTGGATCGAGTCCGTGACGAGTGCGTTCGAGAACGTGTTCCGGGGCAAGCCGCTCGGCTTCCGGGTCACCCCGAAGGTCCGCGACGAGTCCGAGCAGAAGCCGCGGTGGGACCTCGTCAAGCCGCAGCTCATCGCGATGGGGGCGCTCGTCGCCGCGCTGGTGCTCATCGGCATCCGCTACCTGACCGGGCAGGCGTCCGGCATCGCGCCGCTCGTGAACACCGCGTGGGTGGTGTTCGACCTCTTCATCTTCAGCATCGTCATCCGGGCGGTGCTCTACCGAGGGCCGGGCACCGTGCAGTCCGAACACGAGTCGAGCACGGCCGGGGGACCCCTGTGAGCGCGGCACGGATCGAGTTCGAGGTCCCGGCGACGGTGGCGTCCCTCGACGAGGTCCAGGACCGCTTCGGCGCGTGGTGGGACACCCTCGGCGTCGACGACCTCCGGCTCCGCTTCGGGCTCGAGACGGCCGTCGCCGAGATCGCGGCGAACATCGTCGAGCACACCCGACGCGCCGACCGGGAGGCCGGCCGGCGCTACACGGTGGAACTCGACGCGACCGACGACGAGCTCGTCGCCGTGCTCAGGGACAACGGGCTGCCCGCCGACGTCGACCTCGCCGCGGTGACGATGGCGGACGTCGACCAGGAGAGCGGACGCGGCCTCGCCCTCGCGATCGCGGCGCTCGACCGGCTCGAGCACCGGCACGAGGGCGGCCACAACGTCTGGACGCTGGCGTGCACTCGGTGATCCAGCGGGCGGTCGCGTTCCTCGTGGTGGTCGCGACGCTGGCGCTCGGCGGTGCGCTCCCCGCCTCGGCCGCCGCGGCGCCGACGAGCGCGGCGACGACGAGTGCGGCGACGACGAGTGCGGCGACGACGAGTGCGGCGACGACGAGTGCGGCGGCGCCGGCTCCGGGGAAGACCTGGTTCGGCCCGGACATCGACTGGGGTGACGACGCCCCGGACGGGTACGCCGGCCGACTCGGTGCGACACCGTCGATGTACGGCGTCGAGATCCCGTACCCGCTCGACCGCAGCGCCCGCAAGGAGTTCCTCCGTGCGACCCGGGCCGCGGCGACCCAGGGGGCGGTGCTCGTCGTGAGCTTCGAGCCCGACCAGTCGCTCCGGTCCCTCACCGCGGCGGACGCCCGGACGGCGAACACCCTGCTCGAGGAGGTCCACCGGCAGTACGACACCCAGGTGCTCGTCCGGTTCGCGCCGCAGATGAACGGCACGTGGGTGCGCTGGGGGCAGCAGCCGACGCAGTTCGTCAAGGCGTTCCGCGCGCTGGCGACCGCGGTGCACGACGGCAGCTCGGACGCACGCATGGTCTGGTCGCCGTCGTACGGCGCCGGCTACCCGTTCGGCGAGTCCGCCGGGCGGCTGCGCGACCTGTCGGCGACCGACGTCGCCAAGCTCGACACGAACGGCGACGGGCAGCTCACCGGTGCCGACGACCCGTACGCCCCGTACTGGCCCGGGGACTCGTCCGTCGACTGGGTCGGGCTGTCGATGTACTCCTTCGGCAAGGGGAAGGCGACCGAGGCCGCTGGGCGCGACGTCCCGCTCACCCGGAACGACGTCCCCGAGGCCGGCGAGGTCGCCGGGCGCTTCGACGAGACCTGGGGCTACGAGCAGCCGCAGTCCGGGACCTTCTACGACCGCTTCGCCGTCGCGGACGACCGGCCGATGCTGCTCGACACCGGTGCCCTGTACGACCACTCGCTCCGCGGTGACGCCGAGCTCCCGGTCAAGCAGGGCTGGTGGCGGCAGGTGATCGCCGCCGTGCAGGACCGTCCGCTGATCCGGGGCGTGACGTTCCTCGAGACGAACCGCCGCGAACCAGAGGCCGGCAACCGTGTCGCGGACTGGCGTGACACCGCCGTGCCGGGCATCGCGGGCTCGTTCCGCACCGACCTCGAGCGCGCCGGCGACTTCGTCTTCGGGCCGGTCACCGACCGGGTGACCCCGCAGGACGGCGCCGCGGCGACCGACCAGCAGTACGACACCGGCGGCGACCAGATGGCGTGGATCGTCTGGCTCGCGGTGGGCCTGGCGGTGGTGTTCCTGCTGAGCGGGGTGTTCGGTCGGCTCCTGCCCGGCTGGCGCTACCCGGACGACGGGAAACCCGGACGCGACCTGCGACTCGACCTGTTCCGCGGGTTCATCATCCTCGCGGTGGTGATCACGCACATCGAGATCGGTGGACCGTACTCGTACATCACGCTGCACGCCACGGGTGCGATCACGGGCGCGGAGATGTTCGTGTTCCTGTCCGGCATGGTCCTCGGCATGACGTACCCGTTCGCCATCAAGAAGTTCGGCGAGTGGGCGGCGGCGATCGGGGCGTGGAAGCGCGCGCGGAAGCAGTACCTCGTGACGCTCGGGGTGATCCTCGTCGTCTTCGCCCTGAGCTTCGTGCCGTTCCTGAACACCGACGCGATCACGACCTTCACGGACCGGGGGACCGGCACCGGCGGCGTCGGTGCCGAGGGACGTGTGTACGACCTCTACCCGAACGCGATGCAGCTCCTCGCCTACCCGCCGCCCTGGTACGCGATCCGGCAGTTCCTGCTGCTCGAGATGGGCCCGTGGCCGTTCAACATCATGGGCCTGTTCGTGGTGCTCAGCCTGTTCATCCCGGCGTTCATGTGGGTGATCCGGCGCGGCTACTGGTGGGCGTTGCTCGTCGTCAGCTGGGCGCTCTACGTGTTCCAGGCGGTCAACCCGGACTTCCGGCCGCTGAACTCGCAGTTCGAGTCGGTGTTCCCGCTGCTCACCTGGCAGGTCGTGTTCACGCACGGACTCGTCCTCGGGTACTACCGACGCCAGGTCATCGGCGCCCTGACCGGCCGGCTCGGCAAGGTCCTGGTCGGCATCGGCCTGAGCGGCTACGCGCTGTTCCTGGTCTACGTCTGGGCCGGCAACCAGTACGGGTTCACGCCCGTGCCGTTCCCGGCGTCGATGTACGACCAGCTCTACAACACGGCGTACCAGCGGGTGGACCTGCAGTGGGGGCGACTGGTCGACATCGCGTTCTTCGCGATCGTGTCGTACGCGATCCTCACGGTGTTCTGGAAACCGATCGCGAAGACCATCGGTTGGCTCTGGATCCCGATCGGGCAGGCGAGCCTCTACGTGTTCGTCTGGCAGGTCTTCTTCGCGCTGGCGATCGCGTCGATACCGGGCCTCGACTGGGGCAACCCGTGGATCGGCTTCGTCACCCACACGCTGCTGATCCTGCTCGCCTGGTACATGGTGCGGAAGCGGTTCCTCTTCTCGGTCATCCCGCGCTGACGCGCGCTCGGACGGACGGGAGGCGGGGGGGCCGCGGGGCCCCCCCCCCCCGCCCCCCCCCCCGGGGGGGGGGGGGGGGGGGGGCCCCGCGCCCCCCCCCCCCCCCGGCCCCTCGCCCGGTCGCGTCGCGACGTTCCTGCCCATCGCACGCGTCCTGGAAAGCCGAATCGCGCGTTGGAGGCAAGAACTTCCTGCTCCCTACGCGCGAAACGTCTCCCTACGCGCGGAACGACGTCCCCCGCGGAACGTCAGCCGAGCGCGGCCGCGTCGGGCGAGCCCGTGGCGAGCGCGCCCCGCACCGACCCCCACGACGCGAGCCGCTCGCGGATCGCCGCGTCCTGCTCAGCCTCGAGCGCAGCGGCGTGCGCTTGCTCGAGCACCTCGTCGATGACGATGCGCCGTCCTGATCGTGCCGAGGCGATCGCGGCGTCCACCATGGTGAGGCTCATGACGTTGCCGTGGACCTCGCCGTCCGGGGTCTCTCCGGACCGGACCGCGCGCACGAACGACGCGAGCGCCCCGGCGATCTCGTTCCCGACGCTCGGAGCGACCGCGGGAGCTCCCGGTGTGCCGTCGAGGTCGCTCCACGGGTCGTGGTCGCCGTCCCACAGCGCCGTGCCGGCTGCTCCGGAGGCGCGCCAGTCGCCGTTCCACGAGGTCTCCGCGCCGGGCGCGCACCAGGAGCCGTCGTACACGTAGCGGACGTCGTCCTCGAAGGTGAAGACCGCTGCGGCCGCGGCGTCGCCCCGGTACCAGGACCACGACGGGTTCCACGACTCGCAGTACACCGACACGGGGTCGCGTTCGAGCACGTAGCGGGCGGAGTCGAACGCGTGGATCGCCATGTCGAGCAGGAGGACGTCGTCCATCTCCTCGCGGAAGCCGCCGAAGTGCGGGGCCTTCGCGAACCGGGTGCTCAGGCCACCGACGGCGCCGAGGTCGCGGACGTGCTGCCGGAACGCGACGAGGTGGTCGTTGTACCGGCGCGACTGCGACACCATGAACAGCTTGCCGGTGGCCTCGGCGGCGGCCGCGAGCGACAGCGCCTCGGCGACCGTCTGCGCGGCGGGCTTCTCGCCGAGCACCGGGAGCCCGGCGCGGAGGGCCTCGAGCGTGACCGGGTGGTGGGCGACCGGTACGGTGATGTCGAGCACCGCCTCGGCACCCGTCTCCGCGGCGAGGGCGGTGAGGTCCGTGCCGACGGGGATCGACGGGTCGCCCGCGACGGCTGCACCGGCCCGTGCGGCGTCGAGGTCGAGGTCGACGATGCCGACCAGCTCGACGTCGGGGTCGGCGGCGACGGTGGCGAGCCAGGCCCGCCCCATGCCGCCGGCGCCGACCTGGACGACGCGGAGGGGGATCACGCCTGCGCCCCGGCTTCTGCCGGTTCGTCCACGGGCGCGTCGTCGAACGGGCCGCGGTAGTGCTGCCCGTCGAAGTACTCGCCGAGGTCGTACCGGCGCAGGGTCGGGATCTCCCGTTCGCGCTCCGGCCGGGCCCACTCGGTGGCGTTCGCGATCACGCGGCGGACGTCCTTGTGGTGGTACACCGGGAAGTCCTGGTCGCCGGGGGAGAAGTAGAAGATCTTCCCGAGGCCGCGGCGGTACGTCATGCCGCTCCGGAACACCTCGCCGCCGGTGAAGCCCGAGATGAACACGAGCTCGTCTGGGGTCGGGACGTCGAAGTACTCGCCGTACATCTCCTGCTCGGGGATGACGATCGGGTTCGGGACGCCGCGCGTGATGGGGTGCTGCGGGTTCACGGTCCAGACGAGCTCCTGGTCGTGCTCGCTGCGCCACCGGAGCGTGCAGGTCGTGCCCATGAGCTTGCCGAAGATCTTCGACCAGTGCCCGGAGTGCAGCACGACGAGTCCCATGCCGGCGAGCACGTGCTTGTGCACGCGGTCCACCACGGCGTCGTCGACGTCCTGGTGCGCGGCGTGCCCCCACCAGGTGAGGACGTCCGTCTCGGCGAGGACTTCGTCGGTGAGGCCGTGCTCGGGCTCCTGCATGGTGGCGGTGCGGACGACGACGTCGGGCAGGTTCTCGCGGATGCCGTCCGCGATGGCGCCGTGCATGCCGTCGGGGTAGCGCTCGGCGACGTGCTGCTCGACCTGCTCGTGGACGTTCTCGCCCCAGACGGTGATGCGGAGCGGGGTGGTGGTCATGGTGTGTGCCTTTCCGGGGCCGGTAGGCCCGGTTCGGGGGCCGGTGGACCCGGTCACTTGACGGCGCCGCCGGTGGCCCCGGCAGCGATGAACTTCTGCGCCACGAGCAGCAGCACGATGGCGGGGACCGAGGCCATCACCGCGGCGGCCATGACGGTCGACCAGTCGGCGGTGAAGGTGCCGATGTAGTTGTAGATGCCGAGCGTGATCGGCCGGACGTCACCCGTGGTGGTGAGCGTCAGGGCGAACAGGAAGTCGCTCCAGGTGAACAGGAACGTGAAGAGCCCGGCGGTGATGAGGGCGTTGGCGCTGATCGGCACGACCACGGAGCGGAACGCGCGGAAGTTCCCCGCGCCGTCCACCTTCGCGGCCTCGATGATCGACGGCGGGATGTTCTGCATGAACGCCCGCATGATGAGGATCGCGAAGGGCACCCCGGCGGTGGAGTCGGCGAGGATGAGTCCGGGGATCGTGTTGAGGAGCCCGAGGTCGTTGTACGCGGCGTACAGCGCGTTCGCCACGACGATGCCCGGGATCATCTGCGAGATGAGGATCCCGAACAGGACCGCCCCGACGCCCTTCACCTTGAACTGCGCGAGGGCGTAGGACGCGGGCGTGGCGATGAGCAGGCTGACGACCACGCTGCCGAGGGCGATCGCGAGACTCGTGACCAGGGCACCGCCCTGGTCGGCGATGGCCTGTGCGTACCCGCCGAGCTGCGCGTGGATCGGGAACCAGGCGGCCTCGATCGCGGGACCGGCCGGCTGCAGCGAGATGTTGATCATCCAGTAGACCGGGAAGAGCATCACGGCGAGGATCAGGATCCCGACACCGGACAGCACCCACTGCTTCGGTGTGGTCGGGCGGGTGGCGCGACGGGTTCCGCGGGTCACCACGGCCCGCGTCGCTGCTGCGTCAGTCATCGATGGCCTTCCGGTTGAGACGGAGGTAGACGATCGCGAACAGGGCGGAGATCACGATGAGGATGTTGCTCAGCGCGGCGCCCTGGCCGAAGTCGAACTGCTTGAACGACAGGTCGTAGGACTGGGTCGCGATCGTCTGGGTGGCGTTCGCCGGCCCGCCGTTCGTCAACCCGAGGATGATGTCGAGCACCTTGATCGTGTAGACGACACCGAGCACGAGCGTGACGCTGACGACCGGTCGGAGCATCGGCCAGGTGATCGACCAGAACGCCTTCCACCCGGTCGCCCCGTCGAGCGCGGCGGCCTCGTACAGCTCGGTCGGGATGTCCTGCAGGCCGCCGTAGAGGATCGTCGTGTTGAACGGGATGCCGATCCAGATGTTCACTCCGATCACGGTGATGAGCGCGACCGCCGGGCTGGTGAGCCACGGGACCGAACCGATGCCGAAGATCCCGAGGAACTGGTTCACGACGCCGGAGTCCTGGTCGAGCATCCACTTCCACACCGCGCTCGAGACGATGAGCGGCAGCAGCCAGGGGAGCAGGAGCAGCGAGCGGAGGAGCCCGGACAGCGGGAAGTTCCGCCGGAAGAACAGGGCGAGGAGCAGCCCGAGGACGAACTGGCCGACGATCGACCCGATCGTGAAGAGTGCGGTGTTGAGCAGTGCCGTGCTGAACAGCTGCGACGACACCACGGAGACGTAGTTCGAGAGCCCGACCCACGGCGCCTCGCCCGTGTAGAAGGTCGAGGTCGTGTAGGCCTGGAAGCTCATCACGATGTTCTTGACGACCGGGTAGCCGAAGAACAGCACGAGGAACACCACGGCGGGCAGCAGGAACAGGAGCTGGGCGATCCGCTCGAAGCGCAGACCGCGGCCCCGGCGGGCGGGCCGCGGGGCGGGAGTGGTGCTCCCGTCCCCGGCGGCCCGCTGTGGGGCGACGTGCGTCGCGGTGGAGGTCATGCTCAGTTGCTCGACTGCGCGTTCTTCAGCGCGTCGGCGGGCGAGTCCTGCCCGGTCAGCGCGGACTGCACGGCGGTGTAGATCTTCGTCGCCGCCTTGGGCCAGTCCGCTCCGAGCTCACCGGTGCGGGCACGGGCGTCGGCGACCAGGTCGACGAAGACCTGCTCCTCCGGGACGTCCTTGCCGAACTGCTGCGCGACCTCGGTCTTCGACGGGATCGTGTAGCGGAGCTTGGCCATCGCGAGCTGGTTCTTCGCGTCGTTCATGCAGTCGACGACCTTGGCCGCGACCTGCTGCTTCGCCTTGTCGCCGGTGTTCGGGACGGTCCAGACCTCGCCGCCGAGCGGTGCCACGGCGGTGTCGCTGGCGGACTGCACGGGGATCTGCGCGATCCCGTAGTCGATGCCGGAGTCCTTGAGCGCCGGGATCTGCCACGGGCCGTTGATCATCATCGCGGCCTTGCCGGCCATGAACTGGTCGTTGACGTCGGCCTGGGTCCAGTTGACGACGCTCTTCGACATCGAGCCGTCCTTGACGAGGTCCGTCCAGAGCGACAGCGCCTCGGCGGTCTTCGCGGTGGCGATGTCCTTCTCGTCGCCGCCGTTCGACCACATGAACGGCAGGAACTGCCAGGTGCCCTCGTACGTGGCGTTGGCGTCCACGGCGAACCCGTACTCGCCGTTCGCGGTGAGCTTCGCGGAGGCGGTCTTCAGCTCGTCCCACGTCTTCGGCGGGGTGACGCCGGCGGCGGCGAGCTTCTTCTTGTCGTAGAACAGCGCGATGGTGTTCACGGTCGGGGCGAGGCCGTAGACCTTGCCCTTGTACGTGCCGGCCTGCAGCACGCCCTTCGCGTAGCCGTCGGTCGAGATGCCGTAGTCGGTGAGCGGTGAGAGCGCACCCGTCTCGGCGATCTGCTGCAGGTCGGGGTTGTCGAGCATCAGGACGTCCGGCAGCGTCTTCGACGACGCCTGCTGGAGCACCTTCTGGATCAGCGAGGCACCGGGCACCAGGCTGCGCTTGATGGTGACGTCGTTCTCGGCGCCGCACTTGTCGAGGTACTCGCCGATGACCTTCTTGTCGTTGCCCTGGTTGTAGTAGTCGAGGACGGTGATCGAGTCCACCTTGCCGCCGGAGCTCGCGGAGGAGCCCCCGGAGCAGCCGGCGAGGACGAGGGGGACGGCCGCCAGCATGGCGACCGCGCTGAGGACCTTGGGCGTCCTGCGGTGTCGAGGCTTCATTGCTTCGCTCTTCTCTGGATGGTTGCCGGGCACGGGCGGGCGTGCCGTCCGTGGATCGGGTGCGAACCGGACCAGAAGCGCTCCGTCGCGTCCCGAGTGGCACGAAGCTAGCATCTAAGCGCTTCGACAGTAAAGCGCTTAGACAGACTTTCTCCGGTCTCCGCGGCGCTACAGTGAGCGGATCACACGAACGGGAGACGTCATGGCGACGATGCAGCAGGTCGCCGACCGGGCTGGGGTGTCGATCGCCACGGTGTCGTTCGTGGTGAACGGCAACAAGCGCGTGTCGGAGGACACCCGCGCCCGGGTGACGGCGGCGATGCGCGAGCTCGGGTACCGCAACAACGTCGTCGCGCGGGCACTGGCCTCCAGACGGACGCACATCCTGGCGCTGCTGTTCCCGGTGCTCGAGCACCGGCTCGGCCAGACGGCGCTGCAGTTCTTCACGAGCGCGGCCAGCCGGGCCTCGGAGCTCGGGTACCACCTCGTGCTCTGGCCCGCCGCGACCACCGCGGAGGACGTCCGCGACCTCATCTCGGGCGGCCTCGCGGACGGCGTCGTCGTCATGGAGGTCACCATGCACGACCCCCGGATCGAGCAGCTCGCCGCGATGGACGTTCCGTTCGTCGCCATCGGCCGCACCGCGGAGCCGTCGTCGATGTCGTACGTCGACATCGACTTCGAGCGCACCGTCGAGGACGCGCTCGACCACCTCGCCGGCCTCGGGCACCGGCGGATCGGGCTCGTCGTGGAGGACCTCGACGGCACCGCCATGGCCGACTACGGGCCGAAGGTCCGGTCCGAGGCGGCGTTCCGGGCCTCGATGGACCGCCGGGGTCTGCACGGCACGGTCGTCGCATCGGGGGCCTCGGCCGAGGGTGGACGGCGGGCTGCGCGGGAGCTCCTCGCGAGCGACCCCGACGTCACGGCGACGATCATCATGAAGGACGACTCGAACTTCGGGCTCGTCAGCGGCCTGATCGCAGCGGGGCGCCGGGTCCCCGAGGACGTCTCCGTCATCGCGATCGTCTCCTCCGACGGCGCGGGTGCCGCGACCGAACCCGTGCTCACGACGCTGAACGCCCCGGGGCCGGAACTCGGACGGCTCGCGGTGGAGTCCCTGACCGACCGCCTCGAGGGCCGGACGACCGCGCTCACGCACACGCTCATCCCCTGCGCCATCCACCTCGCCGACTCGACGGCCCCCGCGCCCGCCTGACCCGCCGCGAGAGCGACAGTCTGCCGCCGAACTTCCGTGCACCTCTGTCGCTTTCGCGACACGACCCGCGGCCCGGACCCGAGATCTGTCGCCATCGCGACATCGTGTCGGCCTGGAGGCGCGTGGCGGGCCCGCACCGCGCCTCCAGGCCGCCGTCGGGTCGCGCTCCACACCCCGCCCACCGGGCGTCCAGGGAGCGTTGGTTGTGTGGATCCACAGGAACGCCACACCACACGTCGAGGAGGACGGATGGCAATCGACCGCAGGCTCTTCCTGCTCGGGGGAGCGGGGGTGCTGCTGCTCGCCGGCTGCTCCACCCGCCCGGAGCGCACCACCGTCGAGAACTGGCCGACCGATCCGCCCGAGGGCGACGTCACGATCAGCTGGTGGGCCGGTCAGGTCGCGTCGAAGGACGGCGGCGACCTCCGGCGCCGGCTCATCGCCGAGTTCCAGAAGGAGCACCCGAACATCCGGGTCCGGATCGTCAGCGCCCCGAGCGACACCGACACGAACCGGACGAGCCTGACGACGCAGATCGCCGCGGGGTCGAGCACGCCGGACGTGTACCTCGGCGACGTCGCGTGGCCGGGGCAGTTCGCGAAGAACAAGCTCGCCACCCCGGTGAACCAGCTCGTCGGCGAGGACTTCTTCGACCAGTTCCCCGAGGGCCTGCGCCGGGCGGCGAGCGTCGACGGCACGTACTACATGTTCCCGCTCTACATCGACGAGTCGTTCTTCCTGTACCGGAAGGACCTGCTCGCCAAGCACTCCCTGCAGGTCCCGAAGTCGTGGGAGGAAGTGCGCGAGACCGCCGCGAAGCTCGTCGACACGGGTGACGTCAGCTACGGGTTCGCGTTCCAGGGCGACGTCTACGAGGGCCTCACCTGCAACGTCACCGAGTTCGTCGCGGACGCCGGCGGTTCGCTGCTGAACGACGACCTGACGAAGCCGGAGACGACCAGCTCGGAGACGAAGCGGGCGTTCGAGTTCATGCGGTCCCTGATCACGGACGGCGCGAGCCCGCGGGCCACCCTGACGTACCAGGAGCAGGACACGAACGACGCGTTCTCCGGCGGGCGCGCCGCGTTCCTCCGCAACTGGTCCTACGCCTGGGGCATCGCGAACGGCCAGGACAGCCGGGTCGCCGGCAAGGTCGGGCTCGCCGCACGACCGACGTTCGACGGGACCGACGAGCACCACTCGACGATCGGCGGGTGGGGGAACTACATCAACCCGCACACGCAGCAGCCCGCCGCGGCGCTGACGTTCGCGAGCTGGATGTCGAGCGAGACCGCGCAGCAGTTCCTCACCCGCGAGGGCGGCGTCCTGCCGGCCCGCAGCGCCTCCCTCGTCAGCGCTGATGCCAAGCGGCAGCAGCGCCCGACGTACGACACCGCCGCGGGGATCACGCTCGTGCCCCGCCCGACCTCGACGGCGTACTACCCGAAGGTCTCGCAGGGCGTGTACCAGAACGGCAACAGCATCCTCGGCGGGCAGGCATCGGTGGACGGCGGCACGAGCGCGATGGCCTCCGCCATCTCGCTCGCGCTGCAGGGGGAAGCGCTGTGAGCGCCGGCACCGCGACACGGGCGTCGACCAGGCCTGGAGGCACGGATCGCCTCGACCCGCCGCCTCGCCTCACCGGGCGGTCGCGTCTCGACCGCATCCGCGCGCGGGGCGCGTGGGGCTTCGCGGCCCCGGCGCTCCTGGTCGTGGCGGCGGTCACGATCTTCCCGGTGGTGTACTCGATCGTCCTGAGCTTCGCGGACGTCGAGGTCGGCTACGAGGGCTTCTCCATCCAGTCGTTCGGGCTCGGCAACTACGCGGCGCTGCTGCAGAGCGCCGACTGGTACCGGGCACTGGGCTTCACGGTGCTGTACACGCTCGTGACGGTGTCGGTGGAGCTCGTGCTCGGGATGCTCGTCGCCCTCGTGCTCGAGCGGCTCGGGGCCACGCGCGGCTGGATGCTCGCGCTCATGCTCGTCCCGTGGTCGCTCGTCACCATCGTCAACGCGCAGCTGTGGAAGTACGTCTACGACTCCACCTACGGGGTCGCGACGTGGTTCTTCGGCCTGTTCGGCGAGGCGCCCGTCATCCTCGGTGAACCGGTCCCCGCGATCACCGGCCTGATGGTCGCGGACATCTGGAAGACGACGCCGTTCGTGGCGATCATCCTGCTGGCGGGGCTCGTGCAGATCTCCGAGGACCACTACGAGGCGGCGGAGCTCGACGGCGCCAGCACGTGGCAGACGTTCTGGCGCGTGGTCCTGCCGCAGCTCACGCCGACGCTCACGATCGCCGTGCTGTTCCGCATCCTGCAGGCGTTCGGGGTGTTCGACCTGCCGTTCGTGCTGACGAACGGCGGACCGGGCACCAGCACCCAGTCGCTCGCGATCATGGGCTACAAGGTCCTGTTCCAGGACATCAACATCGGGCCCGGCGCGGCGATCGCGACCTCCACGGCGGTCATCGTCGCTGCGGGCTGTCTGCTGTTCCTCCGGGCGTTCCGGAACCAGGCGAAGGGAGGGGACGACTGATGCCCCGTCAACGCGTGCGCCGGGGGTGGCGCAAGTGGGTCAACACCGTCAACGTCAGTGGCGTCGTCATCGCGGTGCTCACCGCGCTGCCGCTGTACTGGCTCGTCACGACGTCGCTCAAGCCGGCGTCCGAGATCTCGCAGTCGCCGCCGACCGCGTGGCCGCAGGCGATCACGTTCGACAACTTCGTGGTGGCCTTCCGCGACAACGCCCTGGGCCAGTACATGGTGAACAGCGTCATCGTGTCGGTGTCGACGACGGTCATCGTGCTCGCCCTGGCGTTCCTCGCCGGGTACGCGCTGGCCGGCCGCTTCATCCGGGGCCGCACGGCGATCATGACCTCGTTGCTCATGCTCTCGGTGTTCCCGGCGATCGCGGTCCTGACGCCGCTGTACCTGCTGGAGCGCAACCTCGGGCTGCTCAACTCGTACCCGGGACTGATCGTTCCGTACGTGGCGTTCAACCTGCCCTTCGCCATCTGGATCATGCGGAACTACCTGCAGGGCATCCCCTCGACGATCGAGGAGGCCTCGGAGATCGACGGCGCCGGAGCCTGGCGCACGGTGCTGTCGGTGATCCTGCCGATGGCCAAGCCGGGGCTCTTCACGGTCGGGGTGTTCACCTTCACGGCGTCGTGGAGCGAGTTCCTGATGGCGTTGACGTTCAACAGTGAGAACTCGTTCCGGACCATCCCGGTCGGGATCGCCCTGTTCGGGACGCAGTTCACCGTGCCGTTCGCCCAGATCTTCGCGGCGAGCGTCGCGGCGACGGTGCCGATCGTCATCCTCGTGCTGGTGTTCCGCCGGTCGATCGTGTCCGGGCTGACCTCCGGAGCGGTCAAGGGGTAGACGCGCAGACGACGGACGGGAGGCGCGTGGCGATGCCGCCACGCGCCTCCCGTCCGTTCTGCTCCGTCGTCAGCGGCGACGCGGATCGCGGGCAGTGTCGGTGAAGAAGTCCCCGTAGACCTCGACGCCGTCCTGCTGCTCGCCGTGCTTCCAGCGCTTGCGCATCAGCCGGAACGTCTCGATGCGGACCGGGTCGACGCCCTGTTGCGACTCGTAGTGGCTCATCGTTCGCTCCCTTCGCCCTCGTACCCCCGATCGGGGGCACCCGTGGACGAAGGTACGGGCGCGCGGGCGGGGCGTCCGGCAAGATAGGTAGGGAAGTTACCTAACTGCGCTTGGTGGACAAATGATCGGGGGGCGGTCGTCGTCGCCCGTACCCTGCCGTCAAGGCGACGGGGCGCCGAACTCGAGCGCCTCGATGACGCGGTCGATGACCCGGACGTACTTCGCCCGCTCGCGATCAGTGAAGGAGGACAACAGCTCGTGCAGGTGCTCGTTCGTGCTGTCCATCGCCGAGGCGTAGGCGCGCTCGGTCTCCGGCGTCAGCTCGATGAAGCGGCTCCGGCCGTCGTCCGGGTTCGGGACGCGGCACAGGTGGCCCGCGCGCTCGAGCCGGTCGACCGTGCCCGTGACCGCCGGCCCGCTCAGGCCGAGGTGCGTGGCGAGGTCCTTCACGCGGACCTTCCGCTCGGCCGCTGCGGCGCGGGCGACGAACTGCAGCACCGTGAGGTCCGATCCGGTCACGTCGAGCCGGTCGCGGAGTCGACCCCGCAGCGACCCCATCGCGGCTTCGAGCCGGGTGAGGGCCGCGGTCAGGTCGATCTCACTCACGTGGTCGCCCCCTCGGTGCGGATCGATTGCGCGCCACGATACGCCGCGCTCATCGGGCCAGCGTATCCAGATAACGAGGGTGACAGCGGGATGTGGACACCCGGGTCGGATCGGGGGTGCGTGTGAGCGAGCAGGTGACGAGTCCGTCCGAGGGTCCGGAGGCGATCCGGTTCGAGTTCACCGGCCACCGCCCGGACGACGCCGTGCGCGACCTGGCCGGCATCTACGGCGCCGGGTCGGAGGTCGTCGGCCGCTGGGTCGCGCATCCGAGCGACGGCGCCTTCGACCACCGCTACACCGCCGTCGGTGACGCCGAGGTGACGATCCGCCGCGCGCAGTTGCACGGCGTGCTGCAGGGGGTCGTCCCGGCCGGCGGTGACTACGTCGTCCTCTGGATCGGCGCCGGTGCCGTGGAGACCGAGCAGCGCACACTGCCGCACGACGTCCCCCTCCTGCTCCCGCCCGACCAGGAGTTCGCGTTCCGGACGGCGGACCACGACCTGCGCATCGTGCACCTCGACCGGGCCTTCGTCCGTCGGGTCGCGGGCTCCCACGGCGACGCCGCGCTGCGCTTCGACGCCCACGGGGAGCCCGATCCCGAGTCCGCCCGGCGGTGGCAGGGAGCGCTCACCGCACTCGCCCGTGCGCTGCGGGTCGGCGGGACCGAGTCGGTCGCCTGGCAGGGGGCGAAGGTGGCCGCTGCCGAGGTGTTCCTCGACGTGTTCCCGCCGCTCCTCGACGACCTGCCCGCAGTCCTCGGGCAGCCGCGCAACGCACGGCTCCGGGCTGCCGTCGAGTACGTGCACGACCACGCGTCGGAACCCGTCACGATCTCGGACCTGTCGGCGGCGTCCGGGCTGAGCGTGCGGTCGGTGCAGGAGTCGTTCCGCCGGGTGTTCGACGTCTCGCCGCTCACGTACCTCCGGCAGGTGCGGCTCGACCGCGTGCGGGCCGAACTGCTCGACGCGGACCCGCAGGCCAGGGCGGTCGGCGACGTCGCGCGGCGGTGGGGGTTCGCGCACCTCGGGCGGTTCTCGGCGGCGTACGCGGAGCGGTTCGGCGAGTACCCGAAGGAGACGCTGCGGCGGTCGGTGGGCTGAGTCGCGCAGTCTCGTGGGACTGGGCTCGCCCGCCCGCCCGCTGGCCCGCTCGCCCGCTGGCCCGCTCGCCCGCTCGCTCGCGTTGAGTGAGCAGCAATCGTCGAGTCCGATCGATCGACTCGACGATTGCTGCTCAGTCGACGGCCGGCGGCGCCGTGCTCGCCCGGACGCGGAGGGTCGTCGGCAGCCGGAGGTGGTCGGACGTCGGCTCGCCGCGCAGCATCGTGAGCAGCATCTCGACGGCGCGCGACCCGAGTTCGGCGAGCGGCTGTGCGACGGTCGTCAGCGGTGGGGTCGTGGTCGACGCCTGCGGCACGTCGTCGAAGCCGACCACGGACACGTCCTCGGGGACGCGGAGCCCGAGCTCGGCCGCGGCGCGGAGGACACCCACCGCCGAGGAGTCGTTGGCGGCGAACACCGCGGTCGGCCGATCGGCTGCGGCGAGGAGGTCGCGGGCGACCGTGGCGGACTGGTCCTCCTGGTAGCCGCCGTCCCGGACGAGCCCCTCGTCGACCGGCAGTCCGGCGGCGACGAGGGCGCGACGGTAACCGGCCTCGCGGAGCTGCGCGGACGCCAGGTCCGGGCGGCCGCGGAGGTGCGCGATGCGTGTGTGTCCGAGCGCGACCAGGTGCTCGACCGCCTGGACCGCGCCGTCCTCGTTGTCGGCGTCGACGGTCGCGTGTCCCTCGGGGCCGGTGTGCGGGTCGATGGCGACGACCGGGATCGACGTGCTCGACAGTGCCGTGGTGGGCGTGACGACGATGGCGCCGTCGATGAGCGTGCCCGACAGCCGCGAGAGTGACCGCCGCTCCCACCCCGGCTGGCCGGCGCCCGTGACGAGACCCGCGTAGGCGAGCAGTTCGTAGCCGGTGCCGATGGTAGCGCGCGAGATCCCGCGCAGGAGCTCGGTCGAGAACGGCTCGAACTCGGGCACGAGGATGCCCACGACCCCGGTCCGGGAGCTGCGGAGGCTCCGGGCGACGAGCGAGGTCTCGTACCCGAGCTGCTCGACGACCTCCTGCACGCGGAGGATCGTCGCCGGTGCGACGCCGTCGCGCTGGTTGATGACCTTCGACACCGTGGGGATCGACACCCCGGCGGCCCGCGCGACGTCCGCGATCGTCACCCGGCCGGCTCCGGGACGCATGCCGAGAGCCGTGTCCATGTGCACACCGTACCGCTGCCTCGGCGCGAAATCGGCAAAGAAAACGTTATCGATATCGATTGACAAGGCTCCCGACCACCTGGCACGCTCTCCGCAAGCGGCAGTCGATGTCGCTGCATGTCAACGACGACACTCAGGAGTTCCACGATGACGAGGAAGATCCGTGCCGCGGCAGCCATCGCGCTGATCGGGGTCACAACACTGGTGGCCGCAGGCTGCTCAGCGGGCAGCGACGCCGCCGGGGGTGACGGCGGGAAGGTCTCGATGACCTTCTGGCACAACTCCACCACCGGACCCGGCAAGGCGTTCTGGGCGAAGACCGTCAAGGACTTCGAGGCGAAGAACCCGAACGTGACGATCAAGATCCAGGCGATCCAGAACGAGGACCTGGACGGCAAGCTCCAGACCGCGCTCAACTCCGGGTCCGCCCCCGATGTGTTCCTGCAGCGTGGCGGCGGCAAGATGGCCGCGATGGTGAACGCCGGCCAGCTCATGGACATCTCCGGCTCGATCGGGAAGACGGCGAAGAGCGAGATCAGCGACGCCGCGTTCGGCGGGTACGAGCAGGACGGCAAGACGTGGGCCATGCCGGTCGACGTCAACCCCGAGGGCATCTGGTACAGCCAGGACCTGTTCGAGCAGGCCGGCATCGAGAACACGCCCACCACGATGGACGAGCTGAACGCGGACATCCAGAAGCTCAAGGACGCCGGCATCCAACCCGTCGCCGTCGGGGCCAAGGACGCCTGGCCGGCAGCGCACTGGTACTACAACTTCGCCCTCCGTGCCTGCAGCGAGAGCACGCTGACGAAGACCGCCAAGGACCTGAAGTTCACGAACTCCTGCTGGACGCAGGCGGGCAAGGACACCAAGGCGTTCTTCGACACGAAGCCGTTCAACGACGGGTACCTCACCACGGCATCGCAGCAGGGTGCCGGCAGCTCCGCCGGTCTCGTCGCGAACCACAAGGCCGCGATGGAGCTCATGGGCGCCTGGGACCCCGGAGTGATCTCCTCGCTCACCCCGGACGGCAAGCCCCTCGCCGACCTCGGCTTCTTCCCGTTCCCGGAGGTCTCCGGCGGCAAGGGCGCACCCGGCTCGATGATGGGCGCCGTCGACGGGTTCTCCTGCTCGGCGAAGGCCCCGAAGCAGGCCTGCACCGACTTCCTCAACTACATGACCGAGAAGCCCGTGCAGGAGGCCTACTACAAGGCCTTCAACGCGATCCCGGCGAACCAGTCCGCGCAGTCGGTCGTCACCGAGCCCTACCTGAAGACCGTGCTCGAGGCCTACAACAAGGCGCCGTTCGTCTCGAACTACCTCGACACCGTCTACGGCCAGAACGTCGGCAACGCCCTCAACACGAGCGTCGTGAACCTGCTCGCCGGCAAGGGATCGGTGGACGACATCGTGAAGACCATCAACCAGGCCGCGGCCAAGGGGTGACGACACGATGACCACCTCCGTCGCACCCCGCTCCGAAGCGCGGTCCGGGACGGGACGGAACCCGGGAGGGGCCGACGGTTCGCCGTCGGCCCCGGCCCGCCGGGCCCGGAAGGGCACCGACGTCCGTACCCGCGTCGAGATCGCGGTCCTCGCCGGCCCGGCGACGATCATGTTCGTCGGGTTCGTCATCCTGCCCGTCGCGCTCGCCGCCTACTACGGCTTCTACAAGTGGCAGGGGTACGGCGCCCCCACCGACTTCGTCGGCCTGCAGAACTACGCGATCATCTTCACCGACCCGGACTTCCGGGGCGTGCTGCTCCACAACGCGTTCATCGTGATCGGATCGCTCCTGGTGCAGGGGCCGATCGCGATCGTGCTCGCGCTGCTGCTCAACCAACGCATCCGCGGCCGCGGGCTCATCCGCGTCCTCATCTTCCTGCCGTACGTCATCTCCGAGGTGATCGTCGGCACCGGCTGGAGCCTCATGCTGCAGTCGAGCGGCGCCGTGAACGACCTGCTCCAGGCGGTGGGCCTCGGTGCCCTGCGCGCCGACTGGCTGTCGAACCCGGACATCGCGATCTGGACGCTGCTGGCGATCATCTCGTGGAAGTACATCGGCTTCGCGGTGATCCTGTTCCTCGCCGGCCTGCAGAGCATCCCGGAGGAGCTGTTCGAGGCAGCGCAGCTCGACGGCGCGAGCTACTGGCAGATCCAGCGGCGGATCACCCTGCCGCTGCTCGGCCCGACCGTCCGCATCTGGGCGTTCCTGTCGATCATCGGGTCGCTGCAGCTGTTCGACCTCGTCTACATCATCTGGGGTCAGTACATCGCCGCGACGGCGGGCACCTCGACGATGGCGACGTACATGGTCGCGAACGGCCGCATGTCCGGCAACTACGGGTACGGCAACGCCGTCGCCGTGGTCATCTTCCTCATCTCGCTGGCGGTCGCCCTCGTCTACCAGCGGTTCGTCCTGCGCCGGGACACCGCCGGCGCCCTCACCGAGAAGGCCGACCGATGACCGCCACCGCCTCCATCGTCTCGCCGGGACGGGGCCGTCCGCCCCGGGACACCGGACCCGTGCGGCGTGAACGGAACCTCGGCACGTACTTCGTCGCCCTGCTGTTCATCGCGGTCTGCGTCGGGCCGGTGCTGTACATCGTGCTCGGCGGGTTCCGCAGCAACTCGCAGATCACCGCGAGCCCGGCCGGCCTGCCCAGCCCGTGGCAGTTCGGCAACTACCTCTCGGTGCTGTCGAGCGGCGTCTTCTGGCAGCAGCTCGGCAACTCGGTGATCGCCGGCGTCACCACCACGGTCGGCGTCGTCGTCCTCGGTCTCATGGTGAGCTTCGTGATCGCCCGGTACCGGTTCCGCGGCCGGGACGCGCTGTACTCCCTGTTCGCGGCGGGCCTGATGTTCCCGATCACCGTCGCGATCACGCCGCTGTACCTGCTCGTCAAGGACCTCGGGCTGACGAACAGCCTGGCCGGGGTGATCCTGCCGCAGATCGCGTTCGCGCTGCCGACGACGGTGATCATCCTCGTGCCGTTCCTCCGGGCGATCCCGGACGAACTCGAGGAAGCCGCGTCGATCGACGGCGCCAGCCGGCTCGGGTTCTTCTTCCGGATGGTCGTGCCGCTCTCGCTGCCCGGCGTCGTGACCGTCGGCATCCTGGCGTTCATCGGCAGCTGGAACAGCTACATCCTGCCGCTGTTCATCCTCAACGACGCGTCGGCGTACACCCTGCCGCTCGGGGTGCAGGCGTTCTCGTCGCAGTACTCCGTCGACACCGCACGGGTCCTGGCGTTCACGTCGCTGTCGATGATCCCGGCGCTCGTGTTCTTCGCCGTCTTCCAGCGCCGCATCGTCGGCGGCCTGACCGGGGCGGTGAAGGGGTGACGGCGACGGACGCGACGCGGACCGCCGGGGGCGACCCGCGCCTCCAGGCCGATGCCGTGCACACGACGGACGCGACCCGCACCACCCGCGCCACCGCCCTGCTCGCCGCGATGACCCTCGAGGAGAAGACCGCCCAGCTCGTCGGCTACTGGCTCGACCAGAACGGCGTCGTCGCCCCGATGCAGGGCGAGATGACGGCCCCCACGGACGGCCGATCGCTGGCGGACATCACCCGGCACGGCATCGGCCAGTTCACCCGCGTCTACGGCACCCGACCCGTCGAACCGGACGAGCGTGCCGCCTGGCTGTGGGCCGAACAGCGACGACTCACCCGTGAGACCCGGCTCGGGATCCCGGCGCTCGTGCACGAGGAGTGCCTCACCGGACTCGCCGCCTGGAAGGCCGCCACGTTCCCGACCCCGCTGGCGTGGGGTGCCGCGTTCGACCCGGACCTCGTCGAGCAGGTGGGTGCCGTGATCGGGCAGTCGATGCGGCAGCTCGGTGTGCACCAGGGCCTCGCGCCCGTGCTCGACGTGGTCCGCGACCCGCGCTGGGGACGCGTCGACGAGTGCATCGGCGAGGACCCGTACCTGGTCGGGACCATCGGCACGGCGTACGTCCGGGGGCTGCAGGACGCCGGCGTCGACGCGACGCTGAAGCACTTCCTCGGCTACTCGGCGTCGCAGGCCGGGCGGAACCACGCGCCCGTGCACGCCGGACCGCGCGAGATCGCGGACGTCTTCCTGCCGCCCTTCGAGATGGCGCTGCGGGACGGCGGCGCGCGGAGCGTCATGAACTCGTACGCCGAGATCGACGGCGTGCCCGTCGCGGCGAACGACGAGCTGCTGACGGACCTGCTGCGCGACCGGCTCGGGTTCGACGGGACGGTCGTCGCCGACTACTTCTCGGTCGCGTTCCTCGAGGTCATGCACGGCATCGCCGCCGACCGCGGTGAGGCTGCCGCGCTGGCGCTGTCCGCGGGCATCGACGTCGAGCTGCCGACGGGGGACGCGTTCCTGCAGCCGCTCGTCGACCGCGTGCGTGCCGGGCTGCTCGACGAGGCGCTCGTCGACCGGGCGGTCCTCCGGGTCCTCCGGCAGAAGGAGCGGCTCGGGCTGCTCGACCCGTCCGCGTTCGACGGCGACGCGCCCGCCGGCATCGACCTGGACACACCTCGGCACCGGGCACTCGCGAAGGAACTGGCGGCACGGTCGCTGGTCCTGCTGACGAACGAGCCGGCCGTCGCCGGTGCCGCGGCCGTCCTGCCCCTGCGCGCCGGCACCTCGGTCGCCCTGATCGGCCCGAACGCCGACCGCGCCGAGGCCCTGCAGGGCTGTTACTCCTTCGCGAACCACGTGCTCGCCGCGCACCCGGACCTGCCGCTCGGCTTCGACATCCCGACCGTCCGCGAGGCCCTCACCACCTCGCTCGGGCCGTCCGCCGTCCGGTTCGCCACCGGCTGCGCCGTCACCGGCACGGATCGCTCCGGGTTCGCGGACGCCGTCGCCGTGGCGAAGCGCTCCGACGTCGCCGTGGTGGTCGTCGGTGACCAGGCCGGACTGTTCGGCCGTGGCACCGTCGGCGAGGGCAACGACACCGAGTCCCTCGACCTGCCCGGTGTGCAGCGCGAACTCGTCGAGGCCGTCGTCGCCACCGGCACGCCCACCGTCGTGGTGCTGCTGACCGGGCGGCCGTACGCGATCGGGTGGGCGCTCGACGGCGACGCCCAGCGGCCCGACGCGCTGCGGCCGGCTGCCGTCGTCCAGGCGTTCTTCCCCGGCGAGGAGGGCGGGACCGCCATCGCCGAGCTCCTCACCGGAGCGGCCTCGCCCTCCGGCCGCCTGCCCGTCTCGCTCCCGCGCGCCGCCGGAGCGCAGCCGTACACGTACCTGCACCCGCGGCTCGGCGGTCCGTCCGACGTCACGGCCGCGGACTCGACGCCCGTGCGGCCGTTCGGCTTCGGGCTCGCGTACACGTCGTTCGCGTACGAGGACCTCGTCACCGACCCCACGGTCCGCAGCGACGGCACGTTCGACGTGTCGGTGACGGTCCGGAACACCGGGGAGCGCGCGGGCGATGACGTGGTGCAGCTCTACGGCCACGACGTGCACGCCAGCGTCACCCGCCCCGTCGTGCAGCTGCTCGGCTACGCGCGGGTCGCGCTGGCACCGGGGGAGACGGTGCGGGTGCGGTTCAGCGTGCCGGTCCAGCGCTTCGCGTTCGCCGGTCGCGACCTCCGGAAGGTGGTCGAGCCCGGCGACGTCGAGGTGTGGGTCGCGTCGCACGCCGCCGCGTCACGGCCTGGAGGCACGGTGCACGCCGACGGGATCGTGGCCGTCGGCAGCGGGTCCGGTCCAGAGCCCGTCCCCGGCTCCGCCACGGACCGCGCGGTGGTGCGCGTCACCGGCCCCGTCCGCGAGGTCGAGGCGTCGGACCGTCGGATCGTCACGTGGGAGTGCGTCTGAGGGGGCGCCTGGCGCTGGCGCGGACGCGTTCAGGGAGCAGAAATGGTCGAGTCCGTTCGCGCGACTCGACCATCTCTGCTCACTCGACGTCGCGTCAGAGGATGCCGGTCAGGACGCCGCCGTCCGCCCGGACCGCCGCACCGTTCGTCGCCGAGGACCGCGGGCTCGCCAGGTACGTCACGAGGTGCGCGATCTCCTCCGGTGCGATGAACCGTTCGAGCAGCGTCGTCCGGTTCTGGCCGATCACCGCCGCCTGCACCGCTTCGACCGGCGCGCCCTGCGCCGCTGCGATCGCCTCGACCGTCGAGGCCACACCGTCGGAGTACGTCGGGCCGCCCAGCACCGTGTTCACCGTCACGCCGGTGCCGCGCGTCCGCTTCGCGAGGCCGTTCGCGAGCGCCACCGTCGCGGCCTTCGTGACGCCGTAGTGGACCATGTCGACCGGCACGTTCACGCCGGACTCGCTGCTGATGAACACGACGCGGCCCCAACCGCGGTCGAGCATCGGACCGAGCAGCGCGCGGGACAGTCGGACGCCGCTCATCAGGTTGACGTCGAGGTACCTGGCCCACTCGTCGTCCCCGATCGCGTCGAAGTCGGCGAGCCCGAAGAGCCCGACGTTGTTCACGAGGACGTCGACCTCGGGCAGCCGCTCGATCAACCCGGCGACCTCGTCCGCGTCGGCGAAGTCCGCCGCGATGCCGGACACCTCCGCGCCGGGGTGTGCTGCCCGCAGCCGTCCCACGGCGTCGTCGACACGGGACTGTTCCCGCCCGTTCAGCATCACCCGCGCGCCCTCGGCGGCCAGCGCCGCGGCGATCGCGTACCCGATTCCCTGCGTCGAACCGCTGACGAACGCCGTCCTGCCGGTCAGTCCCAGATCCATGTCCACTCCTGTCGTTCCACTTGCTCAGGCAAGTCAACCTACGGCGGATCACTTGCCTGGGCAAGTCACGGTGCTAGCCTCGACACATGCCGAACCCCGACGAGGACACCGCGCTGAGCGCCGAGCAGATGGAGGTCTGGGCCGCCCTGGCGACCGTCCTCGAACGGCTCCCCACCGCCCTCGACGCGCAGCTCCAGCGCGACAGTGGTCTGACGCACTTCGAGCACGGCGTCCTCTCCGCGTTGGACGGCGCGCCCGACCGGACCCTCCGGATGAGCACGCTCGCCGGGTACGCGAGCTGCACGCTCTCGCGCCTGTCCCGTGCCGTGACCCGCCTCGAGGGGAAGGGGTGGGTCCGCCGCACGGTCGACCCGGGCGACGGCCGGTTCACCCTCGCCGAGCTCACCGAGGCCGGTCACGACCACGTTGTGGTCTCCACGCCGGCGCACCAGGCCCTCGTCCGCCGTGTCGTCTTCGACGCCGTCACACCGGCGCAGGCCCGCCAGCTCGGTGTGATCGGCCGCCGCATCGCGGAGGCCGTCGGCGGCGGCCCCGTCTGGACACCGCCGGCCGACGCGCGGTGAGCGACGCACCGACGGACTGGAGGCGCGGGGCGGGCCGGCACCGCGCCTCCAGTCCGCCGTCTGGTGGCGTCGCGGACGTCAGGCCGGCGTCGGGGCGACGTACGAGCCGTTCCGGACGTCGTCGAGCAGCGAGCGCTCGGACGGACGCCAGCCGTAGGCGGACTGCGCCTTCGTCGCGAGGAGGTGGGTCGACGTCGTCAGCGTGCGGACGGACGGGCCCATCTGCGTTTCGGCGGCCTCGAGCGGGACGGACACGCTCGGGGTGCCCGTGAGGTCGCCGATGGCCTCGGCGAGTTCGCGGAACGTGAACGGGATGGTCCCGACCGCGTTGAAGACGCCGGGGACCGGGTGCTCGATCGCCCGGACGTAGAGGTCCGCGAGGTCGTCGACGTGTACCGGGTACCAGGCGTTCGCGCCGTCGCCGATGTACGTGGACGCGCCGTTCGCCGCCGCGGCTCCGATCAGGCCCGTGACGAGACCGGTGCCCCCGCGGCCGAAGACGAGCCCGGCGCGGATCGCGATGCCCGCGACCCGGGCGTCGCCGAGCACGATCCGCTCCGCCTGCGCCTTGACGGGCTGTGCGCTCACCTCGGGGAGCTCGGCGTCCTCGGTGACGTCGGTCGGGTCGGGGCCGTAGACCAGGCCGGTCGAGGTGTAGACGACGGGCTTCGGGGTCGCGCCGGGTGCGGCAGCACCGTCGACGACCGCGGCGACGGCGGCGAGTTCCGCGTGCATCGACCCCTCGGTCGGGGCGTAGTCGGAGGCGGCGTACACCACGGCGTCCGCGGTCGCAGCAGCAGATCGCAGCACCGCGGTGTCGGCGATCGATCCGGAGACGGGTTCGGCGCCCGCTGCCCGGAGGCGTTCCGCGCTCCGGTCGGACCGGGCGAGGGCGGTGACGGTGTGGCCGGCGGTGAGGAGGTGTTCGACGAGGACCGAGCCGAAGTAGCCGGTGCCGCCGATGACGAAGACGTTCATGGACGGGACGCTAAACTCTGACATCAGTGTCAAGGTCAAGCGGGAGGCGGCGCGATGCAGATCAGCGACCTGAGCCGGGCCAGCGGGGCGAGTGCCCGCTCCCTGCGGTACTACGAGCAGCTCGGGTTCATCAGCCCCGAACGCCGGTCGAACGGGTACCGGGAGTACGACGAGTCGGACGTCGAGACGGTCGGCACGATCAAGATGCTGCTCGACCTCGGACTCCCGACGGCCCTCATCGAGCAGGTCCTGCCGTGTACCCGGGGCACGAAGGTCGAGGACCAGTGTCCGGGGATCATCGACCAGGTCGTCGCGATCCGGGACGACATGGACGCCCGGGCGCAGCGGTTGCTCGCGACGCGGGACGCCCTGTCGGAGTCGTTGTCGCGCGTGGGGCGCTGACCGCGAGCCGGTCGTGTTCTCAGGTCCGCTTCCCGCGTCCTGGCCGGAGTCGCCCCTAGGGTGACGGGATGCATGACGATCCTGTGGGGGACGAGGTCCCGGTCGTGGCCGAGCCGAACGGAGCCGTCCGGCACGGTCGACGGCGACGGGGCGTCCGGGTCTGGTTCGCGGCGGTCGGCGGTGTCGTCGCGATGGCGCTCGTCCTCGCCGGCGGGTACGCGGCGTGGTCCTACGCGCAGTTCGACAACAGCGTGACGAAGGTGCACGTCGCGCTGCCGCACGCGTCGTCGTCGCCGGACGCCGACGGCGCCGCGCAGAACATCCTGCTGGTGGGCGACGACCACCGTCCGGCGGACGCCACCCCGCAGGAGCTCGCCGAGCTCGGCACGGAACTCGACGGCGGCGCGACGAACACCGACTCGATGATCGTCCTGCACATCCCCGCGGGCGGTGGCAGCGCGACGATGATCTCGTTCCCACGAGACTCGTGGGTGCAGATCCCGGGCCACGGCACGTTCAAGCTCAACAGTGCGTTCTCGGACGGTGCGGCGAACGGCGGCGGCGACGCGGGCGGCATGCGGTTGCTCATCCAGACCATCGAGAACATGAGCGGGCTCTCCATCGACCACTTCGTCCGCGTCTCGCTGCTCGGCTTCTACCAGCTCGTCAAGGCGCTCGGGCCCGTGGAGGTGTGCCTGAACGAAGCCGTCCACGACACGAACTCGAACGTCGACCTGCCCGCCGGGAACTCGACGCTCAACGCCTCGCAGGCCCTGTCCTTCGTCCGGCAGCGCGACGGGCTGCCCCGTGGCGACCTCGACCGCGAGGTCCGCCAGCAGTACTTCCTGTCGCAGGAGGCCCGGAAGGCCCTGTCCGCCGGCACGCTGCTCAACCCCGTGAAGGTCTCGAACCTGCTGCAGGGTGTCGGGCAGTCGATCCAGATCGACGACGGGCTGAGCATCCCGAGCCTCGTGAACACGTTCCGGAGCATCGACCTGTCGAACATCCGCTCCACGGCGATCCCGACGGCGGGGACACCGACGATCGACGGCTACTCGACCGTGGCCGTCGACTTCGCCGCGATGCCGGCGTTCATCCAGGGCATCGTCGGTCCGCCGGCGGCCTACACGGCGGCGAAGGCTGCGGCCCCCGCGAGCGTGCACGTGTCCGTGCAGAACGGCGGGTCGACGGCCGGCGGTGCGACGGCTGCCTCGGCAGCGCTGACCGCGAAGGGGTTCGTGGTCGGTGCCCCGTCCGACACGACGACCACCACGACGACGGTCGTCGAGTACCCGAAGGGTTCGGAGGCACAGGCCAAGGCAGTCGCGAACGTCGTGCCCGGCGCGACGGCGGTGCTGTCGACCACGGCCACCGGTGTGACACTCGTGCTCGGGACGGACGGGCACACGGCCACGACGGGAGCGCCGTCGTCGGGATCGTCGGCGACGGCCCCGACTGCGAAGGCCCCGGCGTCGAAGGCGCCAGCCGCGTCCCCGTCGTCCACGCCGGTGGGCAACGCCTACGGCAAGCAGGGCACCTGCATCAACTGAGGTGGCAGGGTGGACCGATGGGGACGATCAGGAACATCGCCGTCGGGTTGCCCGTCCGGGACGGCCACGTGCTGCTCTCCGAGGGGTTCGACCGGGTCCGGCGGCTCCGCTTCCACCGGGCGGTCGGCGGCGGGATCGAGTTCGGTGAGCTCGCCGTCGAAGCACTGCACCGGGAGTTCCGCGAAGAACTCGACGTGGCGATCGAGGAGACCGAACTGCTCGGCGTGCTCGAGAACCGGTTCGAGTTCGAGGGGACCCCCGGGCACGAGGTCGTGCACGTGTTCGCGGTCCGCTCGGCAGCGCTCGACGCGGTCCCGTTGGACGCCGAGCTCGTGGTGCTCGACGAGGGCAGCCGGGTGCGCTGGGTGCCGCTGGACACTGACGTCGCGGTGTTCCCGCCCGGAGTCCTGGATTTTCTGACTTGGCGCGTCATCTCAGGAGATCTGCCTTCCGCGTTCTGAGATCGGTCAGCCCCTCGCCCGGAGGAACGCCACTTGCCGCTCCCAGTGCCGGAAGCCGCCGCCCTCGTGCCCGTTGTACGGGTACACCTCGATCTCCTTGTCCGCCGAGCCGAGGGCGTTGTAGGCCGCGAAGGTCGTCCGCGGCGGCACGACGTCGTCCATGAGCGCGACGGAGAACAGCGCGGGCGCGGTGATCCCGGCGGCGAAGTGCACCCCGTCGAAGTACGCCGCGGTGTCCCACACGGTGTCGATCGCGTCGCGGTGCACGGACAGGTACTGCGCGAGTTCGCGGTACGGGCCGCCGACCGCGACCGCGGTGCCGTTCTCCCAGTCGCTGAGGAACGCGACGTCGGGCAGCAGTGCGGTGATCGGTCCGACGTGCGCCTCGACGAGGGCGGACGCGGCGATGGTGATCCCGCCGCCCTGGCTGCCGCCGGTGAGGGCGATGCGGGTCGCGTCGACGCCGGGCAGCGTCCGGACGGCGTCGACGAGCCGCACGGCGTCGGTGTACACGCGTCGGTAGTAGTGCTCGGCGGGTGATCCGATGCCGCTCGTCATCCATCCGCCGATGTGCGGGGCGGAGCCGTGCGGGTCGGGGGTGTCGCCACCCGAACCCCACCCGCTGCCCTGCCCGCGGGTGTCCATCACGACGTGCACGTACCCGGCGAGGGCCCACGAGACACGCTCACCGGGGAGCCCCCGCCCGCCGTTGTAGCCGAGGAACTCGACGACGACGGGCAGGGGCTCGGTGGCACCGACCGGACGGGTGACCCAGGCACGGACCGGGTCCCCGGCGAAGCCCGGGAACGTGAGGTCCTCGACGACGAGTCCCGTCACCGGAGTGTCCGCGGGGACGACGACGGGTGCGACGCCGGCCCCGGCGTCCCGTGCCGACTCGATGGTCTCCGTCCAGAACGCGTCGAAGTCGGCTGGGCGCCGGACCTCGGGTCGGTACGAACGGAGCGCGTCGAGGGGCAGGTCGGTCAGGGGCATGCGGGTTCCTCCGGGTGTGCTGGTGTCAGCGAGCCGCTCCACGGTACTGCGCGAGCACCGCGGGGTGCGGGTCCGCCGGGACGGTCGTCGAGTCGGTCGCCCAGGTCGGCAGGGCACCGGTGAGCGCCCACGCGGCCTGCTTCGCAGCGCCCGCCGCGACGTACTCGCCGGGTTCCGGCACGATGACGTCCCGCCCGAACACCTGCGCGGCTACGACGCGGACGGCCTCGTTGCGTGCGGCTCCGCCGATGAGCAGCAGTCGCTCGACGGTGACGCCGGTGTCCTCGACGGCCGCGAGGCCGTCCGCGAGCGCGCACAGCATCCCCTCGACGGCGGCCCGTGCCAGGTGCGCACGGTCGGTGGTCGCGGGGGTCATGCCGAGCAGCGAGGCGGTCGCGTCCGGCCGGTTCGGGGTGCGCTCGCCGACGAAGTACGGCACGAGGACGAGTCCGTCGGCACCGGCCGGCGCCTGCAGCGCCAGCTCGCCGAGCTCGGCGTGGTCCACGCCGAGCAGGCCGCCGATCACCTCGAGCACGCGGGCCGCGTTGAGCGTGGTGACGATCGGGAGGCGCGACCCGCCTCCGTCGGCGAAGCCCGCCACCGTGCCGCTCGGGTCGCGCACCTCGGCGTCGGTGACCCCGAAGACGGTGCCGCTCGTGCCGAGGGACACCGCGACGTCACCAGGGCCGAGACCGAGGCCGAGCGCTGCCCCGGCGTTGTCGCCGAGTCCTGCGCCGACGACGAGGCCGGACGGCGCCGTGGCACCGTTCGGCAGCGACACGTCGGTGTCCAGCGTGCCCATCGCCTCGTCGTGCAGGACGACGCGGGGCACCACGACGGTGTCGGGTGACGGCTCGGACCCGGCGACCCGAAGGGGGCGACCGAGCGCGAGCTCGAACAGCTCGGCGTCGTAGTCCCGCCGCACCGGGTCCCAGTACGCGGTGCCACTGGCGTCGGAGGCATCCGTCGCGAGGGCGTCGAGGTCGGGACCGAGCGGGCTCTCGTCCGCCGGCCCGTACCCGCGCAGCCGCCACGACAACCAGTCGTGGGGGAGCGCGACCGCGGCGACGCGCGCCGCGTTCTCCGGCTCCGCACCGCGGAGCCACCGCAGCTTGGTACCGGTGAACGACGCGACCGGCACCAGACCCGTGCGGGCGACCCATGCCTCCCGGCCGAGCTCCTCGACCATCTGCGCGGCCGCATCCGCACTGCGCACGTCGTTCCAGAGGAGGGCGTCGCGGACCACGCGACCGTCCGCATCGAGCGTGACCATGCCGTGCTGCTGTCCGGCGATCGCGACGGCTCCGACGTCGGCGAGGCCGCCGGCGTCCGCGATCGCGGCGCCGAGTGCGTCCCACCAGTGGCGGGGGTCGACCGAGGTGCCGTCCGGGTGGGACGCGCGTCCCTCCCGGACGACGGCGCCGGTGTCCGCGTCGCGGATCGTGACCTTGCAGGACTGGGTCGACGAGTCGACCCCCGCGACCAGTGCCATCAGTTCTCCTCGGCCGCAGGCCGCCTCGGCGCGCGGAATGCGGCCGCTGGCGCGTCCGCTCTCAATTCCGCGCGCCCATGAGGTGCTCGATGGCGAGCTGCTGCAGCTTGACGAAGCCGAAGCCCTTGCCGCCGAAGTACGCCTCGGCGTCGAAGTCCTCGTACGCGGAGCGGTCCGCGAGGAAGTCGTCGTACGACTCGCCACTGTTCAGCGTCGGGGTGCTCAGCTCCGGGACCTTGGAGGCCTCGAGCGCGGCCTGGACCTCGGGGTCGGCGCGGAACGCCTCGGCACGCTCCTTGAGCAGGAGGTACATCCGCATGTTCGCGGCCGCCGAGTCCCAGACGCCGGAGATGTCCTCGGTGCGGCTCGGCTTGTAGTCGAAGTGGCGCGGGCCGTCGTACGCCGGGCCGCCCTGGGGGGCGCCGTGCTCGAGCAGGTCGACGAGCGAGAACGCGTTCTGCAGGTCGCCGTGACCGAACACGAGGTCCTGGTCGTACTTGATGCCGCGCTGCCCGTTGAGGTCGATGTGGAAGAGCTTGCCCTGGTAGAGCGCCTGGGCGATGCCGGCCGTGAAGTTCAGGCCCGCCATCTGCTCGTGGCCGACCTCGGGGTTGATGCCGAAGAGCTCCGGGCGCTCGAGCGTCTCGGTGAAGGCGATCGCGTGGCCGAGGGTCGGCAGGAGGATGTCGCCGCGGGGCTCGTTCGGCTTCGGCTCGATGGCGAACCGGATGCCGTAGCCCTTGTCCGTGACGTAGTCGGCGAGCAGGTTCACGGCCTCGCGGTAGCGCTCGAGCGCGGCCTGCACGTCCTTCGCGGCGTCGTACTCGGCGCCCTCGCGGCCGCCCCACATCACGAACGTCTTCGCACCGAGCTCAGCAGCCAGGTCGATGTTGCGCAGGACCTTGCGGAGCGCGAACCGGCGCACCTGGCGGTCGTTCGAGGTGAAGCCGCCGTCCTTGAACACCGGGGCCGAGAACAGGTTCGTGGTGACCATCGGCACGACGATGCCCGTGGCGTCGAGCGCGCCCTTCAGCCGGTCGATCTGCTTCTGGCGCTCTGCGTCGGTCGAGCCGAACGCGAAGAGGTCGTCGTCGTGGAACGTCAGGCCGTAGGCACCGAGTTCGTCGAGCTTCTCGACGCCCTCGACCACGTCGAGGGCGGGGCGGGTCGGGCCGCCGAAGGGGTCGGAGCCGTTGTAGCCGATGGTCCAGAGACCGAATGAGAACTTGTCTGCACGGGTGGGCGTCGTTGCCATGGGGAGTCACCGTTCGTCGTCGAAACAAAATGTTGCCGCGCCCAACATAAGCGGTAGTGTTGGCTGTGGCAAGGACGTGATCGCAAGGGAGCGAGCGGATGGCACAGGATCGACTGCGGGTCGCCATGATCGGGCACGGCTTCATGGGAGCCGCGCACTCACAGGCCTGGCGGACCGCCCCGAGGTTCTTCGACCTCGGGGTCGAACCGGAGATGGCGGTGGTCGTCGGGCGCGATCCGGACCGCACCGAAGCTGCGCGGGCGCAGTACGGCTGGCAGACCGCGTCCACCGACTGGCGCGCCGTCGTCGCCGACCCGGACATCGACGTCGTGGACATCGTGTCGCCGGGTTCGTCGCACGTCGAGATCGCGATCGCCGCGCTCGAGGCCGGCAAGCACGTGCTGTGCGAGAAGCCCCTCGCCAACAGCGTCGCCGAGGCCGAGGCGATGACGGCCGCCGCCGCGGCTGCCCGGGTGGACGGCGTGCGCGCGATGGTCGGGTTCAGCTACCGCCGGGTGCCCGCGATCGCGTTCGCGAAGCAGCTCGTGGCGTCCGGCCGGATCGGGACCGTGCGGCAGGTCCGCGCGCTGTACCTGCAGGACTGGCTGGCCGACGCCGACGGCCCGATGACGTGGCGACTCGACAAGGAGCTCGCCGCGTCCGGAGCGCTCGGTGACATCGGTGCGCACGCGATCGACCTGGTCGAGCACGTCACCGGTGCGTCGCTCACCACGGTGTCGGGGCTGCTCGAGACCTTCGTGACCGAGCGCCCGCTGCTCGCCGACGGCGTCGGACTCTCCGGCACCGCGTCGAGTGAACGCGGGCAGGTCACGGTCGACGACGCCGCGTTCTTCACCGCACGGCTCGGCGGTGGCGCGGCCGACGGTGCGATCGGCACGTTCGAGGCCACGCGGTACGCCACCGGCCGGAAGAACGGCCTGACGCTCGAGATCAGCGGGTCCGACGGTGCGATCCAGTTCGACCTCGAGTCCATGAACGAGCTCCGGCTGTACGAGTCGTCGGCGCCGGCTGGGGAGCAGGGCTTCCGTCGCATCCTCGTCACCGAACCCGAGCACCCCTACATGGCGGCGTGGTGGCCCACCGGACACCTCATCGGGTACGAACACACCTTCAGTCACCAGGTGAAGGACTTCGTCGAGGCGGTCGTCGCCGGCACCGACCCGTCGCCGTCGTTCGAGGACGGCCTGCACGTGCAGCGCGTGCTCGACGCCGTCGAACGCAGCGCCGCCGACGGCAGCAGCTGGACGGTGATCTGAGTGACGGAACGCAAGCAGGCGCTCGTTGTCCGCGGTGGCTGGGACGGCCACCAGCCCGTCGAGACCACCGATTCGTTCGTGCCGTTCCTGCGGGACAACGGGTTCGACGTGCAGGTGTCGGACTCGACCGCCGTGTACGCCGACGAGGCAGTCATGGCTTCGGTCGACCTGATCGTGCAGGTCGTCACGATGTCCACGATCGCCGACGACGAGTTCGCCGGGCTGCAGCGTGCCGTCCTCCGCGGAACCGGACTGGCCGGGTGGCACGGCGGCATCGCAGACGCCTTCCGGAACACCGCCGACTACCTCCACATGATCGGCGGGCAGTTCGCGCACCACGCGGGCAAGGCCCCCGCGGAACGCGTCGGCGAGCAGTCCGACAACTACATCCCGTACACGGTGCACATCACCGAGGCAGGACACGAGCACCCCGTCACCCAGGGCATCGAAGACTTCGACCTCGTCACCGAGCAGTACTGGGTGCTGAGCGACGAGTACAACGACGTCCTCGCGACCACCACGCAGGCGGCCCGGGACTTCGACGCCTGGAACCGCCCGGTGACCGCGCCGGCGATCTGGACCCGCCAGTGGGGCGAAGGGCGCGTGTTCGTGTCCGCACCAGGGCACCGGCTCGAGGTCGTCGAGTCACAGCCGCTCCGCACGATCATCGAGAGGGGACTCCTGTGGGCAGCCCGATGAAGGTCGGAGTGGTCGGGGTCGGCGTCATCAGCCAGCAGTACTTCGACCACTTCCCGTCGCTGGACGGGCTCGAACTCACCGCGGTCGCCGACCTCGACGTCGACCGGGCACGCTCCATCGGGGCCACCCAGGGGGTCCGAGGCACGAGCGTCGACGAGCTCCTCGCCGCGGACGACGTCGACGTCGTGCTCAACCTGACGATCCCCGCCGCCCACGCCGAGGTCGCCACCCGAGCGCTCACCGCCGGCAAGCACGTGTACGGCGAGAAGCCGCTCGCGCTCTCGACGGAGCAGGCAGCGCCCGTGCTCGAGCTCGCGAACAGGGCCGGCCTGCGGGTCGGCAGCGCACCGGACACCGTGCTCGGCACCGGCATCCAGACCGCCCGTGCCGCGCTCGACGACGGGCTGATCGGGACTCCCGTCGGGGCTTCGGTCGCCTGGAGTGCGGCGGGCCACGAGCTGTGGCACCCGGCACCCGCGTTCTACTACCAGCCGGGCGGCGGACCGCTCCTCGACATGGGGCCGTACTACCTGACCAGCCTCGTCACCTTCTTCGGCCCGGTCGTGCGGGTCAGCGGCAGCGGCACGCGGTCGACCCGGGAACGGACCATCGCCACCGGACCGAACGCGGGCACCCCGATCCCAGTCGACGTCGACACCCACGTCGTGGCGATCCTCGAGCACGAGAGCGGCGTCGTCTCCACCGTCACGGTCTCGTTCGAGGTCTGGGCCACCCGCAGCCCGCTGTTCGAGGTCTACGGCACCGCCGGGACCCTCGGCGTCCCCGACCCGAACCGGTTCTCGGACACGGTGTCGATCGCCGACGCCGAGACACGCGAGTGGCGGGATCTGCCGACGAGCGCCGGGTACGCCGACGCCGGACGCGGCTACGGCCTCGCCGACATGGCCCACGCGATCGCCACCGACCGAGCGCACCGTGCTCCGGGCGAGCTCGCGTTCCACGTGCTCGAGATCATGGAAGCGGTCGGGACGGCCTCCCGCGAGCACGTCGTCGTCGACGTCCGGTCCCGGCCGGCACGGCCGGAGACGGTACCGCTCGGCGCACGACCGGACACGTGGTGACCGAGCACCGGCCACAGGAGGAAGGAAGCAGCATGACGGACACGACCCGTGCCTCCAGGCAGGAACCGCAGACGGCGCGGCCGGTGACCCTGTTCACCGGCCAGTGGGCGGACCTGCCCTTCGAGGAGGTGGCGCGCCTCGCGGGCGAGTGGGGGTACGACGGGCTGGAGATCGCCTGCTGGGGCGACCACCTCGACGTCCGTCGTGCCGCGACCGACCCGTCGTACGTCGCCGACCGCCGGGCGATCCTGGAGCGGAACGGCCTGCAGGTCTGGACCATCGCGAACCACCTGACCGGGCAGGCCGTGTGCGACGACCCGATCGACCAGCGCCACGAGGACATCCTCGCGCCGCACGTGTGGGGCGACGGCGACCCCGAGGGCGTCCGGCAGCGTGCCGCCGAGGAACTGCAGTGGACCGCGCGTGCGGCCGCGGCGCTCGGCGTCGACACCGTCACCGGGTTCTCGGGCTCCTCGATCTGGAAGACCGTCGCCGGGTTCCCGCCCGTGCCCGCCTCGATGATCGACGCCGGGTACCAGGACTTCCACGACCGGTGGTCGCCGATCCTCGACGTGTTCGAGGAGGTCGGGGTCCGCTTCGCGCTCGAGGTGCACCCGTCCGAGATCGCCTACGACTACTGGACGGCTCAGCGCGCGTTCGAGGTGTTCGCGGACCGGCCGGCGTTCGGGTTCAACTTCGACCCGTCGCACTTCGTGTGGCAGGACCTCGACCCCGCCGCGTTCCTGCTCGACTTCGCCGACCGGGTCTACCACGTGCACTGCAAGGAGTCGGTCAAGCAGCTCGACGGTCGGAACGGACGGCTCTCCTCGCACCTGCCGTGGGGCGACCCCCGGCGCGGCTGGGACTTCGTCACCGCCGGGCACGGGGACGTGCCGTGGGAGCGGGTGTTCCGCGTGCTGAACCACATCGGGTACGCGGGTCCGACGAGCGTCGAGTGGGAGGACGCCGGGATGGACCGGCTCGTCGGCGGGCCGGAGGCGCTGGCGTTCGTGCGGCGGCTCGGGACGATCGCGCCGCCGGAGGCCTCCTTCGACGCGGCGTTCTCACGGTCGCGGTGAGCGGCGCGCAGGGCCCGAGACTCGGCCGCAGCGACAGTTCTCGCGCTCCAGGGCCCGAGAACGGTCGCGCAGGCCGAGTCTCGGTGCCCAAGCAAGCGTCGCCCGGCAACGCCGCGCGGGTCCTCCGCATCGTGCACGAGGACGGCCCGGTCACCCGCGCCGAACTGACGCGCCGCACCGGGCTCAACCGGTCCACGACCCTCGCACTCGTCGGGGAGCTCGTCGACCTCGGACTCGTGCACGAGGAGACCCCCGCGCCGGGCACCCCGGGAACCGGCGTCGGACGACCGAGCAGCGTCGTCCGAGCCTCGAGCGACGTGCTCGCCGCGGCGGTCACGGTCGAGATCGACGCGGTCGGCGTCGCACTCGTCGGCCTCGACGGCACCGTGCGCGACCGCGAGGTCGAATCCCAGCAGGACGTCCCCAGCGCAGCGCAGGCGATGGACGCCGTCGCCCGGGTCCTCGCGGTGCTGACGGCCCGGACCGACCCAGCAGCCCGGATCGTCGGGGTCGGCGTCGCCGTCCCGGGCATCGTCCGCGTCGAGGACGGCACCGTCCGGGACGCGCCGCACCTCGGGTGGCGCGACGAACCCTTCGCCGCGCCCCTCGCCGACCGGATCGGGCTTCCGGTGCGTGCGGCGAACGACGCCAACCTCGGCGCCTGGGCGGAGCGCCTGTACGGCAGCGCCCGCGGTGTCGACGACCTGGTGTACCTCAACGGCGGCGCGAGCGGCATCGGCGGCGGGATCGTCAGCGCCGGCCGACCCTTCAGCGGCGCGGACGGGTACGCGGGGGAGCTCGGTCACACCTTCGTCGCCGCGAACGGCATCCGCTGCCGTTGCGGTGCCGTCGGCTGCCTCGAGACCGAGGCCTCCCGATCAGCCCTCACGCTCGTCACCGGCACGCCACCGGACGACCTGGCGGCGCTCGCCGTCGCGCTCGCCGCCGGACGCCCGGAGGTCGAGCGGGTCGTCGACCGGCAGGTCACCGCGCTCGCGACGGGGCTCCGGAACGCGATCCACACGGTCGACCCGGAGGTCGTCGTGCTCGGCGGCTTCCTCGGGACCCTGCTCGGCCACGTCGGGGGCCGGATCGAAGCCGACGTCCGTGCCCAGTCCATGCCGGCCATGACCGAGCGGCTCCGGATCGTCCCGGCCGCCCTCGGCACCGACGTCCTGGTGCGCGGTGCCGCCGAGATCGGCTTCCGCGACCTCCTGCTCGACCCGTCATCACCCACCACCGAATCGAGAACCCCATGACCTCCGTCCAGCGTCAGCGCACGAGCGTCCTGCTCGGCACGCAGGAGCTCACCGTCGAGGACCGACCCGTCCCCACCGTCGACCCCGGCGACGTGCTCGTCCGGGTCGCCGCCGTGGGCGTGTGCGGCTCCGACGTCCACTACTACCGGCACGGCCGCATCGGGGACTTCGTCGTCGAGGAGCCGCTCGTCCTCGGCCACGAGCTGTCCGGCACGATCGCCGCCGTCGGCGAGGGCGTCGACCCGGCCCGCGTCGGGGAGCGCGTCGCGATCGAGCCGCAGCGGCCCTGCCACCGGTGTGCGCAGTGCCTCGCCGGGCGCTACAACCTCTGCCCGCACATGCGCTTCTACGCGACGCCGCCCGTCGACGGGGCCTTCGCCGAGTTCGTCACGATCGAGTCCGAGTTCGCACACACGCTGCCCGACTCGGTGTCCTTCGAGGCCGGCGCGCTGCTCGAACCCCTGTCCGTCGGCATCGCCGCCGTCCGCAAGGCCGGGATCGTCCCCGGTTCGAGCGTGCTCATCGCCGGTGCCGGTCCGATCGGGATCATCTGCGCGCAGGCCGCGAAGGCGTTCGGCGCCTCGCGGATCGTCATCAGCGACCTCGTCCCGGAGCGTCGCGAGCGTGCGCTGTCCTACGGTGCCACCGAGACCGTCGACCCGACCGTGGTGTCCGTCGCGTCCGACCTGCCGCCGTTCGACGCGTTCATCGACGCCAGCGGTGCCCCGCGCGCGGTCTCCGACGGCATCAAGGCAGTCGGACCAGCCGGCGCCGCGGTGCTCGTCGGGCTCGGCAACTCCGAGATGACGCTGCCGGTCGAGCACATCCAGAACCTCGAGGTCACGGTCACCGGGATCTTCCGGTACACCGGCACGTGGCCGGTCGCGATCGAGTTGGTCGCCTCCGGGCAGGTGGACCTCGACTCGCTCGTGACGGGGCGGTTCGGTCTCGACGAGGTCCGCGAGGCACTCGAGAGCGACACCGACCCCGAGTCACTCAAGTCGGTCGTCTACCCGGGTGGCGTCCCCGCCTGACGTCGCATCGTGCGAGGTGTCCCGCCGGACGGTGCGAGGTCCCGCCCAGGGTGGCACCCTCGGTGCCTCGCACGGTGGACGGAACCTCGCACCGACCGCGGCGGCGACGAACGTCGCCCTTGCGTGGCGACCAAGGCCGGACTGGAGGCGCGTGGCAGCGCCGCCACGCGCCTCCAGTCCGCCTGCTGGTGACCACCACTGCACGCGACCCGCGTCGGGACGCCCCGACTGGGGCCACCGGCGCGACACCCGGACGCGCTACGGTTCGCGCATGACGGCTTCCCCCGCGGCTGCAGTGCCGCAGCGCACCGACCGCCGCGCGCTCGTGTCCTGGGCCCTGTGGGACTGGGGGTCCGCGGCCTTCAACGCCGTCGTCACGACGTTCGTGTTCAGCACCTACCTGGCGAGCCGGGCGTTCGTCGACCCCGCGCTCGTCGCCGACACCTCGGCCGCAGGGAAGGCGATCGTCGAACGCGAGCTCGCCCACAACGCGGCCGTGGTCTCGACGGCCCTGACCATCGCGGGGATCGTCGTCGCCCTGGTCGCCCCGGCGATCGGCCGCCTCGCCGACTCGTCCGGGCACCGCCGGCGCTCGGTCCTCATCGCCACGATCGGCATCGTGCTGTCCATCGCGGGCATGGTCTTCGTCGCACCGAGTCAGCCGTACCTGCTGCTCGGCGCCGCCCTGCTCGGCATCGGGACGGTCGCGTACGAGATCGCGAGCGTCGGTTACAACGCCATGCTCGGCCAGGTCGCGTCGGGGGAGGAGACCGGTCGGGTCTCGGCGATCGGCTGGGCGGCCGGGTACTTCGGCGGCATCGTGCTGCTCGTCGTGTTGCTCGTCCTGTGCATCCAGGACTTCGGCGGCGGCGACGTCGCGGGGCTCCTGCAGCTGCCGGCGACCGTGGCGTCCGGGCAGTGGGACGTCCGCGTCGCGATCGGCATCGCCGCCGTCTGGCTCGCGGTCAGCTCGATCCCGCTGTTCGTCACCGTGCCCGAGGCCGCGCCGGACCCCTCGGTGCGCGGCGGCGGGGTGTTCGGCGCCTACCGGGACCTCGGGCGGGACATCGCCCGACTCTGGCGTGAGCGGCGGAACGTCCTGGCGTTCCTGCTCGCGAGCGCCGTGTTCCGGGACGGTGTCGGCGCGGTGTTCACCTTCGGCGGGATCGTCGCCGCGCAGGTCTTCGGCTTCAGCTCGTCGCAGGTCATCCTGTTCGCCATCGCCGCGAACGTCGTCGCCGGTCTCGCCACGTTCCTGTCCGGGCGGCTCGACGACCGCTTCGGCTCGCGCGCGATCATCACGGTGTCGCTCGTCGGGCTGGCGGTGTGCGGGATCGGCGTCTTCGCGGTGGGCACGGTGACGGCGGGCTTCTGGGTGCTCGGCCTGACGCTGGCGGTGTTCGTCGGGCCGGTGCAGGCGTCCTCGAGGGCGTACCTCGCCCGGCTGGCCACGCCCGGCCGCGAGGGGGAGCTCTTCGGCCTCTACGCCACCACCGGCCGCGCGGCGTCGTTCCTGGCACCGGCGCTGTTCGGGGTCGCGGTGACCGTCGGCGGGTCGACGCGGTACGGGATCCTCGGCGTCGTGGTGGTGCTCGTCGCCGGGCTGGTGCTGATGGCGCTGGTGCGGCGGGAGCCCCGGGCGTAGGGAGCGTGCGGACCCGGCCTGGAGGCGCGGCTCGGCACTCCTCCACAGGTGCGGTTCAGCGCACGGTTGCGCACAGAGCCGCGGCTCGGTCGGACTCCGCAGGTCGCGTGCGCCAGGATGGTGGCATGACCGACCAGCGGATCGCCGTCGTCGTCCTCGCCGCGGGGCAGGGCACGCGCATGAAGTCGTCCACCCCGAAGGTGCTGCACCGTCTCGCGGGCCTCCCGCTCATCGCACACGTGCTCCGGACGGCGTCGTCCCTCGAGCCCGAGCACGTCGCCGTCGTCGTGCGGCACGAGCGTGACCGGGTCGCGGCCGAGGTCGTCGAGCGCGCCCCGGACGCGATCGTCGTCGACCAGGACGACGTGCCCGGCACCGGGCGTGCGGTCGAGGTCGCCGTGCAGGCGCTGCCCGCGGACTTCGACGGCGCCGTCGTGGTGCTGTCGGGCGACGTGCCGCTGCTCGACGCGCCGTCCCTCCGGTCACTCGTGGACGCCCACGTCGACGGCCGCAACGGTGCGACGTTCGTCAGCGCCATCGCTCCGGACCCGACCGGGCTCGGCCGCATCGTCCGCGGCGCCGACGGGGCGTTCGTCGGGGTCGTCGAGCACAAGGACGCGTCAGCCGAGCAGCTGACCATCACCGAGGCGAACGCCGGCATCTACGCGTTCGACGTCACCCACCTCCGTGCGGTGCTGCCGTCGCTGACCACCGCGAACGCGCAGGGCGAGAAGTACATCACCGACGCACCGGCACTCATCGGCGAGCGGGGCGGCCGGATCGACGTCGTCACCCTCACCGACCCGTGGCTCGTCGCCGGCATCAACGACCGCGCGCAGTTGTCCGACGCCGCCCGGGTGCTCAACGAGCGCATCGTCCGCCGTCACCAGCTCGCCGGGGTCACCGTGCAGGACCCGGCGACCACGTGGATCGACCTCGACGTGTCGATCGAGCCCGACGCCGAGATCCTCCCGGGTACGCAGCTCGTGGGCGCGACCGCGATCGCCGCCGGGGCGGTCGTCGGCCCGGACACCACCCTCCGCGACACCGAGGTCGGTGCCGGTGCGGTCGTCAACCGCGTCGACGCGACCCTGGCGGTCATCGGCGACGGGGCCTCGGTGGGGCCGTTCGCGTACCTCCGCCCGGGCACGATCCTCGGCGACCAGGGCAAGATCGGGACGTTCGTCGAGACGAAGAACGCCATGATCGGCCGGGGCAGCAAGGTGCCGCACCTGTCGTATATCGGCGATGCCGAGGTGGGCGAGGACTCGAACATCGGCGCGAACACCATCACCGCGAACTACGACGGCGTGCACAAGCACCGGACCGAGGTCGGGTCGAACGTCCGTACAGGCTCGCACAACGTGTTCGTCGCCCCGGTTAGGATTGGCGACGGGGCGTACACCGGCGCGGGTACGACCGTCCGCAAGGACGTACCGGCCGGTTCGCTGGCCATCAGCTACGCCCCACAGCGCAACACCGACGGATGGGTCGAGGAACACCGACCCGGCACGCCGGCGGCCGAGGCGGCTCGGCGCGCGAACGGCGAACAGATCTGACGGCTCTCGGGCCGATCGACACGGCCCCGCGGGGTCAGGGAGTGAGCACCGCACTTGTCCGGAATCAAAACGACCGGCCAGAAACGACTCGTCCTCGTCTCAGGACGAGCACACCCGGCGCTCTCGGCCGAGATCGCCGAAGAACTCGGTGTCGAGCTCGTCCCGACCGATGCCCGGACCTTCGCGAACGGGGAGCTCTACGCCCGGTTCGACGAGTCGGTCCGCGGCTGCGACGCCTTCGTCATCCAGTCGCACACCGCGCCGATCAACGAGTGGCTCATGGAGCAGCTCATCATCGTCGACGCGCTGAAGCGCGCCTCGGCGAAGCGCATCACCGTGGTGGCGCCGTTCTACCCCTACGCCCGGCAGGACAAGAAGGGCCGCGGGCGTGAACCGATCTCGGCCCGGCTCGTCGCCGACCTGTTCAAGGCCGCGGGCGCCCACCGGATCATGAGCGTCGACCTGCACGCCGCGCAGATCCAGGGCTTCTTCGACGGCCCCGTCGACCACCTGTTCGCGATGCCCGTCCTGCTCCAGCGCTTCCAGGAGATCCTCGACCCGTCGACGCTCACCGTCGTCTCGCCGGACATGGGTCGCGTCCGGGTCGCCGACATCTGGTCCGAGAAGCTCGGCGCGCCGCTCGCGATCATCCACAAGCGCCGCGACCCGCTGGTCCCGAACCAGGTCTCCGTGCACGAGATCGTCGGTGACGTCTCCGGCCGCGTGTGCCTGCTCGTCGACGACCTCATCGACACCGGTCGCACGATCGCCAAGGCCGCCGAGGCGCTCAAGGCCGCCGGTGCCACCGGTGTCGTCGTCGCGGCGACCCACGCGGTGTTCTCGGACCCGGCGACGGAACTGCTGCAGAGCGAGTTCATCGACCGGGTGGTCGTCACGGACACACTGCCCCTGCCGGAGGAGAAGCGCTGGGACCGGCTCGAGGTCCTGCCGATCGCTCCGCTCATCGCGCGCGCCATCCACGAGGTCTTCGACGACGGGTCGGTCACCTCGATGTTCGACGGTGCTGCTTGACCGCACCCGCGCGTGACGCGCTCGCGGCCCGACTCCGGGCCGCGGGCAGCGTCTTCGCCGAGGACGAAGCCGACCTCCTGCTCGAGGCCGGCGACGGCGACCCTGTTCGCCTCCGTTCGGTGGTGCAGCGGCGGCTCGGTGGTGAGCCGCTCGAGTACGTCCTCGGTTGGGCCGCGTTCGACGGGCACCGCATCCGCGTGACACCGGGGGTGTTCGTTCCTCGTGCCCGCACGACCGTCGTGGTGGAGCACGCCGCGCGTCGTCTGCAGCGCTACGACCGGGTCGTCGACCTGTGTTGCGGTGCCGGGGCGATCTCGGTGGCGCTGCTCGGACGCGTCGGAGCGCTCGACCTCGTGGCGGCGGACATCGACCCCGATGCGGTGGACGTCGCCGCGGAGAACATCGGCGACCGGGGCATCGTCGTCGTGGGGGACCTCTTCGCGCCGTTGCCTGACCGGTTCCGCGGCGCCGTGGACGTCATCGCCGTGAACGCCCCGTACGTGCCCACCGGGTCGATCCCGATGATGCCGTCGGAGGCCCGCGAGCACGAGCACCGCGTCGCGCTCGACGGCGGTGCGGACGGGCTCGACCTGCACCGGCGGATCGCTGCGGGGGCAGGGGAGTGGCTCCGCCCGGGCGGATCGGTCGTCATCGAGGTGTCGGATGCACAGGCGGCGGTGTCCTGCGCCCTGTTCGCCGACGCCGGGTTCCGTGCGTCCGTCGAGTCCGACGACGCCGTCGACGGCACCTGCGTCGTGGCGGCCCGCCCCGGCTGAGGCAGAGCAGAACGCGCGAGGCGGGGCCCGGCACGCGAGACGCCACCCGCCGGACGCGACGCCGCCGGATCCGGCGGTGTGTCGCAGTGGACGCGCTGTCTCGAGGACGCGACGGGGTCGCCCGAGCCGAGCCGCGCCTCCAGGCCGTTGACCGTCGACCGTCAGGCCGCGCGCACCTCGACGCTGTGCCATCCCGAGGCGCCGTTCGGTGCCGGCGGCCGCTCGACGCTCGTCTGCACCTCGCCGTCCGCGCTCACGGCACGCACCTGGATGCGGTGCGACCCCTTCGTCGGCGTCCACCGGTACACCCACTGCCGCCACGTGTCGGCGGACACGGAGTCCGCGAGCGTGGCCTCCTGCCACGCGCCGTCGCCGACCCGGACCTGCACGGCCTTGACCCCGGTGTGCGGCTGCCAGGCGACGCCCGCGATGGCGACGGTCGACCCGGCGTCGACCATGGACCCGGAGCGGGGCGTGTCGATGCGCGATTCGAGCTTGACGGGGCCGCGCTCCGACCAGCCGCGGGGCGTCCAGTAGCCCTGCGCGTCGGCGAAGCGGGTGACCTCGAGTTCGGTGACCCACTTCGTGGCGGACACGTAGCCGAACAGCCCGGGGACGACCATCCGGACCGGGAAACCGTGCTCCGGCGGCAGCGGCTCACCGTTCATGCCGACCGCCAGCAGTGCCGCGGTCCCGTCGTCCTGCAGCACGTCGAGGGGTGTCCCGGCGGTGAAGCCGTCGACGCTGCGGGACAGCACCATGTCTGCTCCCGAGTGTGGCCCGGCGCGTTCGAGCAGGTGCCGGATCGGGTAGCCGAGCCACAGCGCGTTGCCGATGAGGTCCCCGCCGACCTCGTTGGAGACACAGCTCAGGGTGGCGAGGTGCTCCTCGAGCGGCAGGGCGAGGAGGTCGTCCCACCTGAGCTCGACCTCGTGGTCGACGGCGCCGTGGATCCGCAACCGCCAGTCCGCGGTGTCGACCGACGGCACGCGCAGCGCGGTGTCGATCCGGTAGAAGTCGGCGTTCGGGGTCACGTACGGGGTGATGCCGGCGACGTCGAGCGACGCCCCGGCGGGGACGGCAGGCGCCGTGGTCGCGGGCTCCGGCAGTCGGATGGCCCGACGGGCGGCCGCGGCTGCCTGCATGGCCGAGGTCCCCAGCCTGGAGGCGGTGCCCACCACGACCGCGAGGGTCGCCGCGGTGACGCCCCAGACCAGGAACGCGCGACGCTCGGTCGACGCCGGCCGCGGTGCGGCGGACGGCACGGCGGCCGCTGCCTCCCAGCGGCGGAGCCGGACCGCGAGGAGCCGCAGCACGATGATCGCCGCGGCCACGCCGAGCACCGACGGTGCGCCGTCCCACGTCCCGCTGCCGGAGCGGGTGCTGACGGCCACGAGTGACAGGACCCCGCCGACCGCGAACACGAGCGCTCCGAACGGCGGCCGCGCCCGCTCGAGGACGCCGGCGCAGGCGCTGATCACGGCGACGAGGACCGCCATCAGGACGAACAACGCCACCTTGTCGCCGGTCCCGAACAGGGCGACCATGAGGTCCTTCGCACCGCGAGGGGCGAGGTCGATGACGGCCGAGCCGACGGCCACGAGCGGACTGCCGGCGCCGCCCAGCACGAGCGCGCCGAGCTCGGCGGCGGCGAAGAACGCAGCGGCGGCGACGAGACCGGTGCCCGCCGCGAGCAACACCGGTCGACGGACGGTTCGGGGTGCGGTCTCGACTACGGTCTCGACGTCAGTGGTCACGGGCCGAGCGTAGGTCGCGGCTGCCGCGCGTGGGCTGACAGTTGCGCGTGTCCCCGCCCGTTCACGGGGCCGGGCGTGGTTCGGCGCTCGTTCACGCGGCCGGGCGTGGTTCGGCGCCCGTTCACCGGGCCGGGCCAGCCGGTACCGAGCGGGGCGTGCGAGGATCAGGGTGTGCTGAGGCGTCCCGACCGTGTCCCGCGGTTCGGTCGCGCCCGGCGACGGGAACGCCACCCGACGTCCGCCGCGCGACGCCTGATGGTCCTGCGCTGGGTGATCGTCGGCGTGTGGGCCGCGCTCCTCACCGCCCGGATCATCGTCGTGGCCACGACGCCGGACGCCGACCTGACGTACTTCGGGATCGCCGAGGTCGTCGCGATCACACTCGGCGTCGTGGTCATCGGCGTCGCGGTCGTCCGCGCACAGTCGATCCGACGCCGCCGCGAGGACGAGGCCCTCGCACTCGCCATCCGCCGCATCGACCCGACCGTGTGGCTCGTCCCCGCTGCGCCGACCCCGGAACTCCGTACCTCGATCGAGACGATCCGACCCGAGGTCTCGCTCGGCCACCGTGTGACGTGGGCGTTCGGGGCGACCGAGGCGTCGCTGTGGGAACTCGAGGATCGACGCGCGACCCGGCTGCTCGTGATCCGGTGGAGCCGCATGGTGCACGTCGGACTCGAGGACGTGCAGGGCGACGGCCGGTCCTGGGCGATCGCCATGCACTACGTCCGACCCGACGACACCACGGCGGTGGCGACGTTCTTCGTCCGGGCGGCGCCGGGTTCGCGGCGGATGCTCGGGCGCGGACCGCGGCTCGAACGGCTCGTCGCCGACCTGGCGCGGGAGCGCATCGTCGCCTAGCGACTTGCGGCGGGGCACGCGGCGTCCTGCGGTGCGGGGCGTCTTGCGGCGCGGCGCGCGGCGTCCTGCGGCGTGGACGGGAAGGCGGAAGGCCCCGCCGATCGGCGAGGCCTTCCCGTGGTGCGGTTGTCGCCGCGGTCTAGTGGGTGGACGGTTCCTGGTCGACCTCGCGGCGGTCGTCCTCGGACCACAGCGTGTGGAAGGTGCCGTCCTTGTCGATGCGCTGGTAGGTGTGCGCACCGAAGAAGTCGCGCTGCCCCTGGATGAGCGCGGCGGGCAGGCGGTCGGAGGCGAGCGAGTCGAAGTACGACAGCGCCGACGAGAAGCCCGGTGCGGGGATCCCCGACGCTGCGGCGATCCCGACGATGCGGCGCCAGGCGGCTTCGCCCTCCTGCACGGCGTTCGCGAAGTACGGGTCGACGAGCAGGGACTCGAGCGTCGGGTTCTTGTCGTACGCCTCGACGATGCGGTTGAGGAACTGCGCGCGGATGATGCATCCGCCGCGCCAGATCTTCGCGATGTTGCCGAGGTTGATGTCCCAGCCGTACTCCTTGGCCCCGGCGATGATCAGGTCGAAGCCCTGCGCGTACGCGACGACCTTCGAGGCGTACAGCGCCGCGCGGACGTCGTCGGCGAACCCGTCCGGGACCTCGGCGATGGCGGGGCGGTCCGGGAAGGCCTTCTGCACCGCGGACCGCTGGGTCGGCTTGGACGAAACGGCACGGGCGAACACCGCTTCGCCGATGCCGGAGACGGGGATGCCGAGACCGACCGCGTTCTGCACGGTCCAGACTCCGGTGCCCTTCGAGCCGGCCTCGTCACGGATGACGTCGACGAGGGGCTTGCCGGTGTCGGCGTCCTGCTGCTTGAGGACCTCGACGGTGATCTCGATCAGGTAGGACTCGAGGTCGCCGCCGTTCCACTCGTCGAACACCTTCACGAGGTCCTCGACACTGAGCCCACCGACGCGACGGAGCAGGTCGTAGGACTCGGCGATGAGCTGCATGTCGGCGTACTCGATGCCGTTGTGCACCATCTTCACGAAGTGGCCGGCGCCGTCGGTGCCGATGTGGGTGACGCAGGGCTCGCCCTCGGCGACCGCCGCGATCGACTTGAGGATCGGGCCGAGGGTCTCCCAGGCCTCCTTCGAGCCGCCGGGCATGATCGACGGGCCCTTCAGTGCGCCTTCTTCACCGCCCGAGATCCCGGTCCCGACGAAGTTGAGGCCCTTCTCGCGCAGGTCGTGCTCACGCCGGATGGTGTCGTGGAAGTTCGCGTTGCCGCCGTCGACGATGATGTCGCCTTCCTCGAACCGCTCGGCCAGCTGCTCGATGACGGCGTCAGTGCCCTTGCCGGCCTGCACCATGATGATGGCGGTGCGCGGCTTGGACAGGGAGGCGACGAAGTCGTCGATCGACTCGGACGCGATGAACCCGGCGTCGGCGTGCTCGTTCAGCAGCTCCTCGGTGCGGGCGTACGTGCGGTTGTAGACCGCGACCGTGTTGCCCTCACGCGACGCGAGGTTGCGCGCGAGGTTCGACCCCATCACCGCCAGACCGACCACGCCGATGTTCGCCTGTCCGTTGTTGTCTGCCACGAAGGTCTCCTTTGTCCTGACGTTCGCCACCAACCTACGGTCCGCGGCTCGGGATCGCATGGGTGTTACGGCAACTGGGGATGACTGTTCACCCCGACCAATACTGTGGAGGGATGACCGAGAGCGTTGTCCTCCCGCCCGTGCTCGTGATGGGGGTCTCCGGCTCCGGCAAGTCGACGATCGGTCAGGCCCTCGCCGATGCGCTCGCCGACCGTGGTGACCCGAGCGTGTTCGTCGACGCGGACGACCTGCACCCGGCCGCGAACAAGGAGAAGATGCGTCAGGGCATCCCGCTCACCGACGAGGACCGGTGGCCGTGGCTCGATGCCTGCGCCGCCCGGATCGCGTCCGTCGAGGCATCCGGAAGCCGGTGCGTGATGGCGAACTCGGCGCTCAAGCGCGTCTACCGCGACCGTCTCCGCGAATCGGCTCCGGGCCTCGTCATCGCGTACCTCGACGGCTCGCACGACCTCATCGCGGAGCGGCAGTCGCACCGGCACCACGAGTACATGCCGGCGTCGCTGCTCGACTCGCAGTTCGCCACGCTCGAACGGCCGGAGCCGGACGAGGCCGTCGTCGCCGTGCCGATCGACGGCTCGGTCGACGACACGGTGACGGCGATCCTCGCGGCGCTGTCGGTCACTTCCGGCTGAGCTCGGAGAGTCGCGAGCGGTACTCCTCGGCGTCGATGTCGCCGCGGGCGAAGCGGTCAGCGAGCACGGACCGGGCGTCCGACCGAGCACGCCAGCTGCCGCGTCGGAGGAGCCCGAACACCACGAACACGACGAGGAACGCGAAGAAGAAGAACGCCGGGAAGACGAAGAACGGGAACCCGCCGCCGTGCCAGTACGGGGCGGTGGCTGCGATGGTGTTGGTGAGCACGATGACCTCCTGAGGTCGGTTTCGGTGCCGCTGACGCGACCGTTCCAGGATCCGGTCTGGAGGCACGGCTCGCGTCCGCCACGGAGGCCCACTTCCGCCTGCTCCCGCGGTCGTAGGGCACGTCCTCCTCACCAGGCGCCTACTCCCGCGGGAGTAGTCCACAGGTCGTGCTCCCGTCCGATGCCGCGGCCGGGCACCGACCCTAGGCTCGAGCCATGGACCGCACCCCGACCGTCGCCGATGGCTCCCGCTGGGGCGGGCGTCGACGCTTCGCCCGCGTCGGGCGTGTGGTGCCCGTGGCGTTCCTGCAGATCGTCGGCACGCTCGTCGCGTCCCGCTTCGCGACCTCAGCCGGCGGCGACGGGTCGAACGGTGGTCCGCCGTGGGCGCGGCACGCCTTCGGCGGCGCGGTCGACCCGGTGGCCGTGGGGCCGCTCGCGATCGCCCTGCTCGTGGCCGGCGTCGTCGTGCTCCCGTGGCGGTGGCGGTGGCCGCGCGCCGTGCTCGTCGTCACACTCGCCACCACGATCGGGTACGCCCTGGTCGTCAGCCCGCGTGGTCCGTTCGTCGCAGCCCTCACGATGGCGATCGCGAACGCGTGGCTCCGAGGGCACCGGCGGTGGGTCGCCGGTGCGGCAGGACTGGCGATCGCCGTCCTCCCCACCGCCGACGTGCAACTCGGGCGGTCGGCGGTACTCGACCTCAGCGCAGTCCTGCTCTGCATCGCGTGGGTCACGGTGACGATCGCGGTGTCCGAGCTCGTCCGGGTCCGCCTCGAGCGCGTCGCTGAACGCCGTCGACAGCGTGTCGAGGCTGACCGTCGCCGCGCCACGGACGAACGGGTCCGGATCGCCCGGGAACTGCACGACTCGGTCGCCCACAGCATGTCGCTCATCAACCTCCAGGCGGGGGTCGCCCTCCACCTCGGGGCCGACCTGCCGGAACAGACCCGGGCCCCCCTCGCCAGCATCCGCGACTCGAGCCGCGATGCCCTCGTCGAGCTCCGGACGATCCTCGGCGTGCTCCGTTCCGTCGACGGGGCGAACGAGGGTGCGGCCGACGGAATGGGGTCCGAACGCGCGCCGACCGCGGGCCTCGATCGCGTCGCCGACCTGGTGGAGCGCGCGCGTGCCGCCGGGGTCGATGTCACGCTGACGCTCGAGGGGGACAGCGACGGCGTGCACGGCGTCACCGACCGGAACGCGTTCCGCATCGTGCAGGAGTCGGTGACCAACGTGATGAAGCACGCGCCGGGGCACCGGGCGGCGGTGACGATCTCGATCGGGCCGGACGTCGTCGACCTCCGCGTCGAGGACCACCCGGTGGAGCCGCAGTCGGTCGGCACCCCGTCGACCGAACCGCTCGCGTCGACCGGCAACGGGATCATCGGGATGCGCGAACGTGCGAACGCCGTCGACGGCACCCTGTCCGCCGGGCCGACGACCGACGGCGGCTGGCGGGTGGCAGCGCGCCTGCCGGTCGTCGGCACCGAACCGGAGGACACCCGATGACCAACGACCCCACCACTCCCGACACGATCCGCGTGCTCCTCGTCGACGACCAGGTGCTCGTCCGCGCCGGACTCCGAGCGCTCGTCGACGCCGAACGCGGGATGACCGTCGTCGGTGAGGCAGGCGACGGCGACGCCGCGGTGGACGTCGCCCGGCGGGAACACCCCGACGTCGTGCTGATGGACATCCGGATGCCGGGTACCGACGGTCTCTCGGCGACGCAGCGGATCTCGGCCGACCCGGAACTCGCCGGCGTGCACGTCGTCATCCTCACGACCTTCGAAGAGGACGACTACGTGTTCGAGGCGATCCGGGGTGGTGCCGCCGGGTTCCTCGTGAAGGACACCGAGCCGGCCGAACTCCTCCGGGCGATCCGGACCGTCGTCGCGGGGGAGTCCCTGCTCTCTCCTCGGGCGACCCGTTCCCTGGTCGAGGCGTACGCCACCCATGCCAAGCCGTCGTCCCTCGCACCGGAGCTCGGCGTCCTGACCGAACGTGAGCGCCAGGTCATGCAGCTCGTCGCGGTGGGGATGACGAACGCCGAGATCGCCGAGCAGCTGTTCGTGAGCCCGATGACGACGAAGACCCACGTGTCCCGGGCGATGATCAAGCTCGGCGCCCGCGACCGCGCCCAGCTCGTCGTCTTCGCCTACGAGACCGGCCTCGTGACCCCGGGGTGGCGCCCGTGATCCCGCGCTGCGCTGATCGGATCCGTGGCAACGAACGGCAACGACTGCCGGACCGCGGTACTCCGAGTTGCATGGATCCCATGTCGTTCACCGGATTCGGCGTCGTCGCCGGAGCAGCGCTGACCGAGGCCGTCCGTCGTGCGGGGGCCGACCACGTGGAACCGACGATCGCCGGCAACCTGGCGACCCGGCCGGGCGGTGACGGTGGCGGCTGGGCGCTCAACGACGTCTACGACGGCGAGCGCTTCGCGTCCTTCGCCATCCTCGTCCCCGGGGACCTCCCGCTCCTGACCGCGGAACCCACCGCCGTCCGGGGCTACTTCGACGCCGTCCTCCCGATCGTCCGTTCCGTCGCCCACCCCGGCGCGAAGATCGTGTTCGGGTCGGGGACCGCCCGGACGGCACCCGACGGCATGCCCGAGGCCGAGGCCCACCGCCGGTTCGCCGAGGTGCTCCGAACGGCCCGGGACACCGCGGCGGCGAGCGACCTGCGCATCGTGCTCGAACCGCTGAGCCGTTCGGAGACCAACGTCCTGAACTCGTTCGCCGAGGCCGTCGGGTTCCTGGACGACGCGGACATCGACGGGGTCGACGTCGTCGCCGACCTGTTCCACATCCGGAACGCGGGGGAGTCCCTCGACGTCGTCCGCGAGAACGGCGACCGCGTCGGCCACGTGCACGTCAGCGACCGCGACCGGCTCCCGCTCGGGGCCGAGGGTGGCGACGACGTGTGGCGCGACTTCCTCGCAGCGGTGCACGACGGCGGTTACCGCGGCTCGGTCTCGCTGGAGTGCAGCTGGTCCCGTGATGCCGTCGAAGCCGAGCAGGAGATCCGTCGCTCCCTCGACCTGCTCCGGCGAGCAGACTCCGCGCTGGCGTGACACCGAGCCGCACGGTGCGAGGTTCCGCGCACGGTGCGGCCACGATCGCCTCGCACACTGCACGGAACCTCGCACACTGCGTCACCGCCCCACGCGCTCAGAGCTTGAACGTCGCCTTCGGGATGTCCGACACGATGCGCCGCGCGGTGCGGACGGCGTCCTCCTCGGAGAGCTCGTGCGTCACGACGAGCGATGCCAGGTAGGCAGCGTCCGCTCGTCGGGCCATGTCGTGCCGCGCCGGGATCGAGCAGTACGCCCGGGTGTCGTCGATGAACCCCGAGGTCTTCGTGAACGACGCCGAGTCGGTGATGGCCGCCCGGTACCGTCCGATCGCCGCCGGGGTGTCGATGAACCACCAGGGAGCGCCGGCGTACACGGCGGGGTAGAAGCCCGCGAGCGGACCGATCTCGCGGGAGAACACGGTCTCGTCGACGGTGAAGAGCACGAGGTGGAAGCCGGGCGCGGTGCCGAAGGACTCCAGCAGGGGCCGGAGCGGTTCGGTGAAGGACCCGACGGCGGGCAGGTCGTGCCCGGTGTCCGGCCCGAAGCGCTCGAGCGTCGGCGCGTGGTGGTTCCGGTACACCCCGGGGTGGAGCTGCATGACGAGGCCGTCCTCGACGCTCATCTCGGCCCAGCGGTAGAGCATGTCGTGCCGGTACGCGACGGCCTCCGCGGCGGTCACGCCTTCCGGACCCGAGAGCGCGGCCTCGTGGATCCGCGAGCGCTCCGACGCCGACAGCGGTGCCGATCCGGCATCGAGGACCCCGGTGTCGGTGGCCGTCGCGCCGTGCTGGATGAAGTACTGGCGACGCGCGCGGAGAGCCGCCAGCAGCCCGTCGTGGGTTCCCGTGTCGATGCCGGCGGCTTCACCGATCGACGCGACCACGTGCCTCCAGTCCGATCCCGACGGGTCGAAGACGGCGTCCGCGCGGAACGTGGGGACCACCCGGCCGGTGAAGGTGGGGTCGGCGGCGAGCCGCGCGTGCGCGGCGAGGTCCGCGGTGGGGGCGTCGGTGGTCGCGAGGACCTCGATGCCGAAGGCGTCGAACAGGGCACGCGGACGGAACGCGGGCGACGCCAGCAGGTCGGCGATGTGGTCGTACTGGGCGTCCGCGTTCGCGGCCGACGGCTGCTCCGTCAGCCCGAAGACGTCGTGCAGCTCCGTCTCGAACCAGTAGCGGACGGGGGTCCCGAGGAAGTCGTCCCAGTGCTCGGCCAGCGTCCGCCAGACGGACCTGCCTGGCGGGGTCGGCTCAGCGGCATCGCGCCAGCGATGCGCCGACCCCGCCGGGCGAGCCTGCGAGCCCGGACGGGTTCCGGACAGGTCGACGCGACCCAGCGCCTCCAGTCCGACACCGTTCGCGTGCAGGAGCCGCAGGACGTAGTGGTCCGGCGTGATGAGCAGCGACGCGGGGTCCTCGAACGGCTGGTCGTCCGCGATCAGCGAGGCGTCGACGTGACCGTGGGGCGAGATGATCGGCGCGTCCTTGACGGCGTCGTAGACCGTGCGGGCGACTGCACGCGCTCCCGGGTCGGCGGCGAAGAGCCGGTCGGGGTGCGGGGCGAGCGGGGTGGCGGTGCTGAGCTGGGTCATCGTCGACTCCTTCAGGACGGGTGCGGGGCGGGCGCGGGGCCGGTGGACTCGCGGACGGTCAGGTGGGTGGGCAACGCGACGGCGCCGCTCATGTGCTCACCGGGCAGCTCCTCGGCGGGGATCGCGCCGAGTCGGCCCAGGAGCATGCGGATCGCGACCCGTCCGGCGCGCTCGATCGGCGACGTCATGGTGGTGAGCGGCGGGTTGCAGAAGTCGGCGCCGAAGATGTCGTCGCAGCCGACGATGCTCATGTCCTCGGGGACGCGGACGCCGCGCTCCCGGAGTCGGGCGAGCATGCCGATCGCGATGAGGTCGTTGAAGGCGATGCAGGCGGTCGCGCCGGCGTGCACGGCGGCGTCGGCGGCGGCAGCGCCGGAGTCGACGAACGGGGCGTGCGGACCGACGCGGGCGACCCGCACGCCGAGCCGCTTGGCGACGCGCACGAGTGCCTTCCACCGGCGTTCGTTCGACCACGAGCTGTCCGGGCCGGCGACGTAGAGGATGTCGCGGTGTCCGAGCGACACCAGGTGCTGCACGGCCTGCTCGACACCGCCGGGGGTGTCGATCAGGACGGACGGGACCCCGGCGGGCCGGCGGTTCACGACGACGAGCGGCGTGCGTTCGGCGAACCGGGCGATCTGCGCGTCGGAGAGTCGCGACGCGGTGAGCACGGCGCCGTCGGCCTTCCCGGCGATCGCGCTGAGGGCGGCCATCTCGGCGTCGGCGGACTCCTCGGTGTCGACGAGGAGCTGCGTCCACCCGGCACCGGCGAGCTGGTGCTGGGTGCCGCGGATGACGTCGAAGTAGAAGGGGTTCGTGATGTCGGAGACCAGGACGGCGACCGCTCGGGTCCGGCCGGACGTGAGCGCCCGCGCCTGCGAGTTCGGGACGTAGCCGAGCTCGCGGGCCGCCTGCTGGATGCGCTGCTGCGTGGTGTGGTTGACCCGGTCGGGGAGCGACAGCGCACGGGACACGGTCGACGGAGCCACACCGGTCGCGTCGGCGATGTCGCGGATGGTCACCCGCCGGGCGGTGTCGGTGTCTGCGCTGCTCACGCTGCCGAACGTAGGCCGGTCTGGCAACAAGTGGCAACCGGTTGCCGGATGTTGCCATGACGGGAACAGTGGTGTCACGCCGGGGGCACGACCACCCGGCACCCGGGACGCAGCGTCGCTCCCGGGTGGAGGTCTCGAGGAGGAAACCCCCGCATGAGCACAGGAAGACTCAGGACACGCACCCTGATCGGTGCCGTGGCCGTGGTCGCCCTCACCGCGCTGTCCCTGCAGGGGTGCGCCGTGGTGAACGGCAGCGGCGACGACCCGAACACCCTCCGCGTCATGATGGGCGCGGACACCACCTACCCCAAGGAACGCAAGCAGTGGCAGCAGGACGTCGCCGCCGAGTTCGAGCGCACCACCGGGGCGAAGGTCCAGTGGGAGACGTACTCCTCCGCGCAGGAGGAGTTGACGGCCATCCAGACGAGCGTCATCTCCGGGCAGGGCCCCGACGTGTACGCCATCGGCAGCACGTTCACCCCCACCGCGTACGCCACCGGCGCCTTCGTCGAGATGGACGCGAAGGACTGGAAGGCGGTCGGCGGCAAGGACCAGTTCGACCCTGCGTCCTTCGGCATCTCGGGTCCGAGCAGCTCGAAGCAGATCGGCATCCCGTTCGCCAGCCGTCCGTTCGTGATGGCCGTGAACAAGGACCTGCTCGCCGACGCTGGGATCGACTCGATGCCCACCACCTGGGACGAGCTCACCGCGGACGCGAAGGCCACCACCACGGGTGACCGGCACGGTATGGCGATCGCCTACGCGGACGGCTTCGACCCATGGAAGTTCGTCTGGGGCATGGCGCAGAACGCCGGCAACACGATCGTGTCGAAGGACGGCAAGGCCGAGATCGACACGAAGGCCGTCCAGAACGCCTACCGCACCTACTTCGACTGGGTCACCAAGGACGGCGTCGTCGACAAGGCCGCGATCGGGTGGAACAACGCCCAGGCCCTCGCGCAGTTCACCGAGGGGAAGGCCGCGTTCTTCCCGATGACGACGACCACCGCGATCAACTCGTTCAAGAACACCCCCGTGGACGGCAAGTACGAGTTCGCCCTGCTCCCGACGGTCCCACCGGGAGCCGACGAACGGCCGGCCGACGGCATCGAGGCCGCGAGCATCCTCTCCGGCGACAACTGGGTGGTGGCCGACTACGGGAAGAAGCAGGACCTGTCGTTCGACTTCATCAAGCAGCTCAGCACGCCGAAGGCCCAGCTCGAGTACTACAAGCTCTTCGGCAACCTGCCGACGAACACCGACGCCGCGGCCCAGCTCGCGGCGGCGAACCCGCAGCTCAAGCCGATCATCGACGCCGGGAAGCTCTCGAAGCCGACCGCCTTCACCGGTGCCTGGTCGGACATCCAGCTCTCGCTCGTGGACGTCGTCGTCCAGTCCATCCCGTCGCTGAAGAGCGGCGAGGTGACCGACGACCAGCTTCGGAAGCGTCTGCAGGACGCCCAGAAGGACGCCCAGTCCACGCTCGACCGGCAGAAGAACGGAGGCCTGTGATGACGCAGGTCCAGACCCCCGCACCGCGTGCGGGCGAGCAGCACGGCCGCGAGGTGCGGCCGCACGGCAAGACCCCGCTGTACAAGCGCGAACGTCCGCTCTGGATGCTCCTGCCCGGCGGCGTCCTCATGCTCGCCGTCATCGTCGTGCCGCTCCTGGTGGGCGTGTACATCGCGATGCTCGACCTCGACCAGTACACGCTGCGCCAGTGGTTCAGCGCCCCCTTCATCGGGTTCCAGAACTTCGCCGAGGCCTTCACCGACTCACCGCTCCTCCACTCGATCTGGATCTCGGTGTCGCTGTCGGTGCTCGTCACCGCGGTCACCGTGCCGATCGGGGTCGCCGCGGCGATCTCCACCCAGAACCGGTTCCCCGGCCGCGGACTCGTCCGGTCGATCTACCTCATCCCGTACGTGCTCCCGGCGTTCGTCGTCGGCACGTTCTTCCGGACCATGCTCCAGCCGCAGGGCGTCGTGAACTCGATCCTGCACACCGACGTGCTCTGGCTGAACGGCTCGGCGTCGTACTGGGCGCTCGCCGGCGTGATGATCTGGACGAGCTGGCCGTTCGTCTACCTGCTCTCCCTCGCCGGACTGCAGGCCGTCGACAACGAGGTGCACGAGGCCGCCGCCCTCGACGGGGTGACCTGGTGGGCGAAGCTGCGCTACATCATCTTCCCGTACCTGCGCGGACCGCTGTCGCTCGCGATCATCATCTCGATCCTGCACAACATCAACAACTTCACCCTGCCGTTCGTGCTCTTCGGCATCCCGTTGCCGTCGAGCGTCGAGGTGATGCCCGTCCTGACGTACATCGCGAGCTTCCAGTCGTTCCGCTTCGGCCTGTCCGCGGCGATGGCGATCTGCTCGCTCGTGATCGTCGCCATCCCGCTGTTCGTCTACCTCCGGGCCGTCAAGCTCGACACCGGTGACGACGCCGGCCCCAACCGGAAGCAGCGCCGTGCCGACCGGCGCACCCTCGCCGCAGCGACCCCGGCCGCTGCCGCCGACATCGACGGAGCCCGAGCATGAGCGCCTTCACCACCTCCACGCGGACCCGCCCCACGGCGACGCTGACCGAGAGCATCACCGCAGGCGACCGCGGCCGTCGGCACAAGCGCCCCTACGACACGGACGTCACCCGGCTCCTGCCGCGCTGGCTGCTCGTGACCGTGATCGCCGTCATCATCGCGTTCATCGCGGTCCCGGTGCTCTACATCCTGTTCGGCTCGGTGAACTCCGACGTCGCGGTCGCCCGCGGCGAGTACTTCCCGTCCGAGTTCACCCTGTCGAACTACGTCAACATCTGGTCGACGGTCGCGCTCGGATCCGGGCTGGTCAACAGCATCCTGACCGCCGGTGCCGTCGCCGTCGCGAGCGCCGCGCTCGCCGTGTCCACCGCCTACGTCCTCGTCCGCTTCCGGTTCCTCGGACGCCTGACGTTCCTGCGCGGACTGCTCGCACTGCAGTCCATCCCCGGCACCCTGCTGCTCCTGCCCGTGTTCGTGGTGTTCTCGAACATCGCGAGCGCGACCGGCGTGCAGATCATCGGGACGCGCTGGGGCCTGTTCGTCACGTACCTGACGTTCGCCCTGCCGTTCTCGACCTGGGTGATGGTCACGTACCTCCGTGGCCTGCCGAAGGAACTGGAGGAGGCCGCCCGCATCGACGGCGCCTCATCGACGAAGATCCTCACGAAGATCGTCCTGCCGCTGTCGTGGCCGGGCATCGTCGTGTCGGCGATCTTCGCGTTCCTGCTCGGCTGGAACGACGTCCTGTTCTCGACGATCATGACGACTCCGAACACGCGCACCGTGGCCGTGGTCCTGCAGGTGCTCGGCACCACCCAGGAGGGCGGGGCCGTCCCGATCTACGGCCAGATGATGGCCGCGTCCATCGTCTGCGCCGTGCCGGTCGTCGCCCTCTACCTGATCTTCCAGCGCTACCTGGTCGGCGGTCTCACCGCCGGTTCCGTCAAGTAGCGCTGTGGAGTCTGCCGAACTCTCCACAGACTGCCTGGAGGCGCGGTGCCAGCCCGCCCCGCGCCGCCAGGCTGGTCTTCCGGTCACCACGAAGGGAATGCAATGACCCAGCTCAGTTGGGAGCTCTCCGGTTTCGGCGACGAGATCGACGCCGATCCCGCGATCCAGGTCGCGGTCCTCCAGGCGCTGGGAGCCAGCGCCATCGAGGTCCGCAGCGCCTGGGGCGTGAACGTCGTCGATCTCGCCGAGGACCAGCGCGCCGGCCTGCACCGCCTGTTCCAGGAACGCGGGCAGACCGTCTCCGCGATCGCCTCACCGATCGGCAAGGTCGCCGTCGACGAGCCCGTCGAGCACGAGGTCGAGCGACTCGGCCGCGCGATCGCCGCCGCACACGCGCTCGGCACCACGAACATCCGGATCTTCTCGTTCTACTTCGAGGGCCGCGCGCCCGAGGCCGTCCGTGACGACGTGCTCGTGCGGATGCGCGCCCTGGCCGACCTCGCAGAGCGCGAAGGAGTCACGCTGCTGCACGAGAACGAGAAGGACATCTACGGCGACGTCCCGGAGCGCGTGCTCGACATCGTCGAGAGCGTCGGGTCCTCGGCGCTCCGCCTGGCGTGGGACAACGCGAACTACGTGCAGTGCGGTGTGAAGCCGTTCACCGACGGCTGGGCGCAGCTCGCTCCGTACGTCGACTACCTGCAGGTCAAGGACGCCCTCCGCGCCGACTCCTCCGTGGTGCCCGCGGGCGAGGGCGACGGCGAACTCCTCGAGACGCTCACCGCGCTCCGCGACGCCGGGTACTCCGGCTACGCGTCCCTCGAGCCGCACCTCAGCGACTTCACCAACCTCGGCGGGTTCTCCGGTCCCGCGGCCTTCGGTCGCGCCGGACGGGCCTTCCGGACCCTCACCGACCAGATCGGAGTCACCCTGCGATGACCGAAGCAACCCCCCTCAAGCTCGCCGTCGTCGGCGCGGGCGTCATCGGACGTCACCACGCCAAGGTCGCCGTCCACCACCCGGACCTGCAGGTCGTCGCCCTCGTCGACGCGATCCCCGCGGCCGCCACCAGCGCCGCCGACGAGATCGAGGCGATGGGTGTGCCGCGCCCGATCACCACCGAGACCATCGAGGAAGCGATCGCGCAGACCGACATCGACGTCGTCGCGATCTGCTCGCCGTCCGGCATGCACGTGCAGCTCGCCGAGGCCGCCCTGGCCGCGGGCAAGCACGTCGTCATCGAGAAGCCGCTCGACACCACCATGCCGCGCGCCCGGCAGATCGCGTCGCTGGCCGCTGCTGCCCGTGACCGCGGCCTGGTGACGAGCGTCATCAGCCAGCACCGCTTCGACCCGGCCTCGGCCGCCGTCGCCGCAGCCGCCCACGACGGCGGGTTCGGCACCGTGACCTCGGGCCTGGCGAGCGTCGCCTGGTACCGGTCGCAGGGCTACTACGACTCCGGCGACTGGCGCGGCACCTGGGCGCTCGACGGCGGCGGTGCGGTGATGAACCAGGGCGTGCACACCGTCGACCTGCTCGTCTGGGCACTCGGTCGACCGGTGGAGATCTCGGCGCAGACCGGGCTGCTCGCACACGACCGCATCGAGGTCGAGGACACCGCCGTCGCCACCGTCCGGTTCGCCGGCGGGGCGCTCGGGGTCATCCACTGCACGACCGCGGCGTACCCGGGCCTCTCCGCCCGCTACGCCGTGTACGGCACGCACGGGTCCGCGATCGTCGACGACGACCGGCTCGCCTACTTCCACATCGCACCCGACAGCGCGACGCTCGAGTCCGCCTCGACGACCTCGAACGCCTCTGCGGTCGAGGGAGCGGTCGACCAGAAGGACCAGGTCGTCCCGCCGGAGCACGTCGTCGGCGGCCCGGCCGAGCCCGACCACTTCGCCGCCGGACACGGACGGCAGTACACCGACATCGTCGCCGCGATCCGCGAGGGTCGTGACCCCGGCGTGACCGTCGACGCAGCCCTCGTGTCCCTCGCCACCGTCCGCGGCCTCTACGTCAGCGCGACGCTCGGCAAGCCCGTCCGGATCGAAGACGTGATCGAGGGCGCCTACGACGACGTCGTCCCCGTCGTCGGCGCACACGCAGCAGAAGGAGCCAACCGATGAAGTTCTCCGTGTTCACCGCGTCCACCCCCGACTGGACCCCGTCGCAGGCCGCCTCGACGCTGGCCGAGCAGGGCTGGGACGGCATCGAGTGGCGCATCGTCGACGACCGCCCGGCCGACGGCGCCGAGGTGCCGAGCGGCCGCTCGTTCTGGGCCGGCAACAACTCGACGTGGCAGTTCACCGGCATCGAGGACAACGTCGGTGAGATCGCCCGCATCACCGACGCCGCCGGGCTCGAGTACTCCGGCATCGGCGGGTACCAGCAGGCGTCGAACCGCGACGGCGTCGACACGATGCTGCGCGTGACGAGTGAGCTCGGTGCCCGCCAGGTCCGCGTCTCGATGCCGATGTACCGGCAGGAGAAGGAGCGGACGGGGGAGACCTACGCGCAGATCTTCGACCGCACCCGCGCCGACCTCGAGTGGGCGGTTTCCCGTGCGACGGAACTCGGGGTGAAGGCCCTCGTCGAGCTGCACCACATGACGATCACGCCCTCGGCGTCGGCGGCGCTCCGGCTCGTGGACGGCCTCGACCCGGCGCACGTCGGGGTCATCCACGACCTCGGGAACCTCGTGATCGAGGGGCAGGAGGACCACCTCGCCGCGTTCGAGCTCCTCGGCCCGTACCTCGCGCACGCCCACGTGAAGAACGCCCGCTGGGTCGACACCGGCGACACCCGGGCCGACGGCAGCACCGTCTGGCAGAACGAGTGGGCACCGCTCCGGACCGGTCAGGCGTCGGTGTCCGAGTACCTCGACGCCCTACGCCAGGTCGGCTACGACGGCTGGGTCACCATCGAGGACTTCTCCACCGACCTCCCGCTCGAGGCCCGGACCGCCGACAACCTCGCCTACCTCAAGTCCCTCGTCCCGGTGTCGGCATGACCGATCGCCGACCCGGCATCGTCCACCTCGGGGTGGGTGCGTTCGCGCGTGCCCACCTCGCCTGGTACACGCAGCACGCGGGGGAGTGGGGCATCACCGCCTTCACGGGTCGTTCGCCGGCCGTCGCCGACGCGCTCGTCGCCCAGGGCTGCCGGTACACGCTCGTCACGCGGGCCGCATCGGGTGACGACGCCGCCGTGGTCGACGCGATCGTGGCGGCGCACCCCGGCAGCGACGACACGGCCTGGAGGTACGCGGTCGCGTCCCCGGAGACGACCATCGTCACGCTGACGGTCACCGAGCAGGGCTATCGGGCCGGTTCCGACGTCCCGGCTCGCCTGGTCGCAGGGCTCGACGCGCGGCGTGCCGCCGGCTCCGGCCGGATCGCGCTGATCAGCCTCGACAACCTGACCCACAACGGCGGCGTCCTGCGCGACGCCGTCCTCGGAGCCACCACCGACGCCGGACTGCGCTCGTGGATCGAGACGAACGTCTCCTTCCCGTCGTCGATGGTGGACCGGATCACCCCCGCCACGACCGAGGCCGACGTCGCGGACCTCGCCGCGCTCCCGGGAGCGCTCGACGGCGACCGTGTGCCCGTGGTCACCGAGCCGTTCTCGGAGTGGGTGCTCGAGGACGCCTTCGACGGCATCGACCGGCCGTCGTGGGAGACAGCCGGCGTCCGCATCGTCGACGACGTCACCCCGTACGAGCAGCGGAAGCTCTGGCTCCTGAACGGTTCGCACTCCCTGCTCGCGTACCTCGGCCTGCAGCTCGGGCACGAGACCGTCGCGTCCGCGATGGGCGACCCGGTCTGCCGCGCGGCCGTCGAACAGCTCTGGGACGAAGCAGCGCTCGAACTCCCGCTGCCCTCGGCCGAGATCACCGCAGCTCGCGATGCCCTCGTCGACCGGTTCGCGAACCCCCGCATCCGGCACACCCTGCGGCAGATCGCGTCGGGAGGCTCCGAGAAGCTCCCCGTCCGGGTCGTCGACGTGCTCCGGCACCGGCTCGCCCGCGACCCGTCCGCCGGCATCGGTCCCGGAGCCGCGACCGCGATCGCCGCGTGGTGGCTGCACGTCACCGACCAACCCGAGTTCGTGAGCGACGCCGGAGCGCCCGGGGCAGACTCGGACCTGCACGACGTACTGCGCGTCATCGCCCCCGACCTCGACACCGAAGCGACCGTGACGGCGGTGACGGCCGCCGCCGACCGCATCCGTGCCAGCACCACCACCCGCACCGACGAAGGAGTCCCCGCATGACCGACACGACCACGAACCCCGCGGCCCCGGTGCCGGGTGCGGCGGACACGGGTGCCGCGAGCGACCCGACCGCCGGCCGCCCGGACACGTGGGCGTCCACGGACCGCGGCCAGCTCATCGAGCGCGCCGAGGTCATCGTGACCAGCCCGAACCGGAACTTCGTCACGCTGAAGATCACGACCGTCGACGGCGTCACGGGTCTCGGCGACGCGACGCTGAACGGGCGCGAGCTCGCCGCAGCCGCGTACCTGTCCGAACACGTCGTCCCGCTCCTCATCGGTCGTGACGCGAGCCGGATCGAGGACGCGTGGCAGTTCCTCTACCGCTCGTCGTACTGGCGCCGGGGTCCCGTCACGATGGCCGCGATCGCCGCCGTCGACATGGCGCTCTGGGACATCAAGGGCAAGGTCGCGGGGATGCCCGTGTACCAGCTGCTCGGCGGGGCCTCCCGCACCGGGCTGATGGCGTACGGGCACGCATCGGGCAAGGAACTGCCGGAGCTGTTCGACTCCATCCGGGAGCACCAGGCCGAGGGCTACCGGTCGATCCGCGTGCAGACGGGCGTGCCGGGCCTCGAGTCCATCTACGGCATCGCGTCGAACAAGACCACGGTCGGCAACGACGGCGTCCGGTACGACTTCGAGCCGGCGCAGCGTGGGGCGTTCCCGGCGATGGAGGACTGGGACACCCGGGCGTACCTGCGGCACGTGCCGACCGTGTTCGAGGCCGTCCGCAACGAGTTCGGCCCCGAGCTGCCGCTGCTGCACGACGGCCACCACCGGATGACCCCGCTGCAGGCCGCGAAGCTCGGCAAGTCGCTCGAGCCGTACGACCTGTTCTGGCTCGAGGACTGCACCCCCGCCGAGAACCAGGAAGCACTCAAGCTCGTCCGCCAGCACACCACCACGCCGCTCGCGATCGGCGAGGTCTTCAACACGATCTGGGACTTCAAGGACATCATCCGCGACCAGCTCATCGACTACGTCCGCGGCGCGGTCACGCACATGGGCGGCATCAGCCCGCTGAAGAAGACGATGGACTACGCGGCGATGTACCAGATCAAGTCCGGGTTCCACGGGCCGACCGACATCTCCCCGGTGGGCCTCGCGGCGCAGATGCACCTCGGGCTCGCGATCCACAACTTCGGCATCCAGGAGTACATGCAGCACGGGCCGAAGACGAACCAGGTGTTCCGGCAGACGTTCACGTTCACCGATGGGTACCTGCACCCCGGCGACGAGCCGGGCCTCGGGGTCTCGCTCGACGTCGACGAAGCGGGCAAGTACCCGTACGAGCAGGCCTACCTGCCCTTCAACCGGCTGGCCGACGGAACCGTCCACGACTGGTAGCGAGCAAGCTGGGCCGCATGGGGTTCGCGGACGTGGCGAGGGAACTGCTCCTCGTCGCGCCCGCGGACTTCGTGGCCGAGCGGACCGCACGGCAGCGCGCGGCCCGGAAGGACGACCGCGACCTCGCGACGGCGATCGGTGCGCTGCGGAAGCCGGCCCCGGCCGCGTGGGTGATCGACCTCCTGGCGGACGAAGGTGCACTCGACGACGCCGTCGACCTCGGACCCGCACTGCGGAAGGCCCAGGCGGACGCCGACCCGAAGGAGATCGCGACGCTCCGCCGGCAGCGGTCCGGTGTCGTCGGAGCACTCGCCCAGGCAGGCGCCGACCTCGCCGAGCAGGCCGGACACCCGGTGACGACGGCGGTGCTCGACCAGGTGCGGGCGACGATCGAGGCCGCGATGGCGGATCCGCACGCCGGAGCCGCCGTCCGGTCAGGGCTGCTCATCAGGCCGCTCGAGAGCGTGGGGTTCGACGAGGTCGACCTCGACGGCGCACTCGCGGATCCCGATGCGGTGCCGGATGCCTGGTCCGGCAGCGACGCACCACCGATCCCCATCGACCAGGCGCGCCGTTCCCGGAAGCCGAGCCGCGCCTCCAGGCCTGCTCCCGCACGGGAACCGAAGCCGGCGCCGCAACGCGAGCCGAAGACCGACCCGGCGGCGGAGCGTCGGGCTGCCCGCGAGGCCGAAGCCGAGGCCCGCACGGCGTCCCGCGAAGCCGATGCCGCGCTCAACCGTGCGGAGGGCGATCTCGAAGCCGCCGAGGACCGTCGTGCCGAGCTCGAACGCGCGCTCGCAGCGGCGACGGCCGAGGTCGAACGCCTCGAGCGCACCCGCGACGAGGCCGAAGCCGCGAGCGACCGCGCACGCGATGTCTTCACCGCAGCGAGGAAGGGACGCCGGGCCTAGAGCGAGATCTGCATCCCGTCCGACGTCCGGTGGGGGCCGAGCGTGCCCGTTCCTTCCCACAGCGGTCGAGGTAGCGAGCGGAATCGCGCGTACCGGGTCGAAAGGAACGGCTGAGTACGCCCGGAACGGCCAGGTACACGCGGAACGACCCAGCACGAGCGGAACGGCCAACCACGCGCGGAACGGCCTCATACGCGCGGAACGGCCCCGCCGCCCACATCGTTACGCAACAGTTGTCGTTCTTGACGACGGGCGTTGGAGCGGTCTAATCTCGGGCACCATGCCTCGGGCCGGCGATGGTCCGCCGGGGACCGGCGCTGCGCCACAGCACACGGACGCACTCGCCGCCCCGGGTTCAGGACCCACATCATCGCCGACGATCACCGCCCGCAGCCACTGCGCGGGCGGTGTCACCGGTGCGCGGCGCACCCCGGAGAATGCCGCGATGCGGGTCGAGCACTCCGGGGGCCCACCAGGAGAGACGACCGATGTCGGAACCCCGCACCAACCGAACCAGCACCTTGACCCCGCCGAACGGCGTCACCGCACCCGCGGCAGGGCCCGCCGCGCCGACACAGCGCACCCCGTTCCTCGCCCGCCTCGGCATCCCGCACCCACTGCGCTGGGGCTTCCTCGGCGTGCTGGTCTTCATGACGGGCGACGGCATCGAGTCGAACTTCATCTCGCCGCACATCGCCGGGGTCCTGGGCACAGGCGGGACCGACAGTGCCGCGATGATCATCGGCATCTACGGCGTGGCGGTCCTCGTCGCGTCGTACTTCGCCGGCGTCCTGTCGGAGCTCTGGGGTCCGCGCCGCGTCATGACCATCGGCGCCGTGCTCTGGGTCGTGTTCCAGGTCGCCTTCCTCGCGGCGCTGCCCACGGCGTCCGTCGGGCTCATCGCGCTGACGTACTTCCTCCGTGGCCTCGGCTTCCCGCTGTTCGCGTTCTCGTTCCTCTGCTGGATCAACCACACCGTCGCCCGCGAGCGGAACGCCACCGCCGTCGGCTGGTTCTACGTCGTGTTCACCGGCGGCCTGCCGACCCTCGGTTCGCTCATCGCCATCGGCACGATCCCCGCGTTCGGCGGCGGGTCGCTCGGTGAGACCTGGTCGATGGCGGCCTCGCTCGTGTTCGTCGTCGCCGGGTGGCTGATCGTCCGCTTCGGCGTGCACGAGTCCACCGGCCTCGGTCGGATCGCTCCGCGTGAGCACTCCGCGGCCCGGGTCATCGCGTCCGGCATCGAGGTCTGCATCCGTCGCCCCAAGGTCCTGCTCGCCGTGGTCATCCGGCTGGTCAACACGGCACCGGAGTTCGGCATGTTCGTGATCATGCCGGCGATCATCGGCACGGAACTCGGCTGGGGGCAGTCGAAGTGGCTGACCATGACCGTGATCGTCTACGCGGGCAACATCCTCTTCAACGCGTTCTTCGGCGCGCTCGGCGACCGCATCGGCTGGATCCGCACCGTGAAGTGGTTCGGCATCGCGGCCTCCGCGGTGGGGCTCCTCGCCTGGTGGTACGTCCCGCACCTCGTGCCCGCGGGCTCCGAGTGGGGCTTCTGGCTCGCGACGGCGGCCGGCACGGTGTTCGGCATCATGCTCGCCGGCTTCACCCCGATGGGTGCGATCGTCCCGGCCTTCGCGGGCGAGGAGCGTCGCGGCCCGGCGATGGCGATGTACGCCACCGCGGCCGGCGGCGCGACCTTCCTCGGCAACGCCGTCGTCAGCGCGATCCTGCCGTGGGGCGGCCCTGGTGGCGTCGTGTGGACCTTCGTCCTCCTGTACGTCCTCGCGTTCGTGGTCCTGTGCTTCCTGAAGGTGCCGGAGGGCGCGGAGGCCGCCGGCCACTAGGCGACCAACCACAGGCCTGGCGTGTCCCGCTCGGCGGCGACGCGAAGCGTCGCGCGGGACACGCCGACCGAGCCTGCGAGGGAGGACGGGGCGGCCCCGCCACGCGCCTCCAGGCCGACCTGTACCCACGTCCAGGGCGTGGGCCGACACGCCCGGACCGGTGCTGCTAGACTCGGTGACTGACTTCGGCGAGGGCCGCGCATGCGCGGCCGTGATCGACGCGGTGGGAGAGCCGGCCCAGTCCTGGGAGCGTTCCTCACGCGTGTACGCGTTCGAGTTGCAACACCACAGACCCCCACGATGCCGGCACCCCGGTGTCGCCCCCGAGACCAGGAGACATCATGGCCGACTACACCAAGCTCGCAGCGGAAGTCCGCACCAAGTTCGGCAAGGGCGCTGCTCGCAAGCTCCGTGCCGCCGACAAGATCCCCGCGGTCGTCTACGGCCACGGCACCGAGCCCAAGCACATCACCCTCCCGGGTCACGAGACCATGCTGCTCGTCCGTACCGCCAACGCGGTCGTCGACCTCGACATCGAGGGTGCGGCGCAGCTCGCCCTCGTCAAGGACGTCCAGCGTGACCCGGTGCGCCAGATCATCGAGCACATCGACCTCGTGGTCCTCCGCCGCGGCGAGAAGGTCACGGTCGACGTGCCCGTCGTGGTCGAGGGCGAGTCCTTCTCCGGCACCATCCACGTGCAGGACCTCAACACGGTCTCGCTGCTCGTGCTCGCGACCGACATCCCCGAGCACGTTGTGGTCGACGTCGAGGGCCTCGAGGACGGCACGCAGATCCACGCCTCGCAGCTCACCCTGCCCGAGGGCGCCGAGCTCGAGACCGACGCCGAGGCCCTCGTCGTCGCGATCGTGACCCCGCGTGGCACCGCTGACGACGACGCCGCCGACGAGGCAGCTGCCGAGGCCGGCGCCGAAGCCGGTGCCGAGGGCGGCTCCGCCCCGGTCGACGGCGAGTAACACCCCCTTCGCGGACATCTGGTCGACGCTGTGGCGGATCGCACCCTGATCGTGGTCGGGCTCGGGAACCCCGGGCCCGGCTACGCGGGGAACCGTCACAACGTCGGCCAGATGGTCCTCGACGAACTCGCTGCCCGGATGGGCGCGACGTTCAAGAAGCACAAGACCCCGAACCAGGTCGCCGAGGGGCGCCTGGTCCCCGGCGGCCCGAAGCTCGTGCTGGCCAAGCCGGGGTCGTTCATGAACACCTCCGGCGGTCCGGTGTCGAGCGTGCTCGGGTTCTACAGCGCCACCCCGGAGTCGCTCGTCGTCGTGCACGACGAGCTCGACCTGCCGTTCGACACCGTGCGGCTCAAGGGCAGCGGCGGTCACGGCGGGCACAACGGCCTGCGCGACATCATCAAGGCGACCGGGACGAACGAGTTCACCCGCGTGCGGATCGGCATCGGCCGACCCCCCGGGCGACAGGACCCCGCCGACTACGTGCTGCGTGACTTCTCGCCGACCGAGAAGAAGACGCTGCCGAACCTGCTGGCCGACGGCGCGGACGCTGTGGAGGCGATCGCGGACCTCGGGCTCCTCGCCGCACAGCAGCGGGTGCACGCCCCGTCCTGACCTGTCCCATCGGCGCACGGTCCCCGAACTGGGGGACCCCCGCGTCCCCCGGCCCCGGTAGCTTCACGCCGGGGGAAGCGCCCCCGTGACGACGACCGGGAGCACCGATGGGGAGCCGCGCGACCACGCCGCAGCGCAGGAGAGGGCCCGTCGTGCTGCCGTGGGCAGCGTCCGTCTGCGTCCTCGCGCTCGTGGCCCTCGGCCTCGCCGGCGCCCTCACCACCACCCGAGCGGCCGCGGCCGGCGTCCCGTGGCGCGTCGACGGCGTCCACACCGCGGCACCTCCGGTCGCATCGTCGTTCGTCGCGCCGAACGACGTCGCGTTCGACGACATCGGCAGGCTCGTCGTCGCGGACTTCGCAGCCAACGGCGTCCTCCGCCAGGGCACCGACGGCACGTGGGAGACCATCGCCGGCTTCGGGACCCACGCCGCAGCGATGTGGAACCCATCGGCGGTCGCCGCCCTGCCGGACGGTGGGTTCGTCGTGGCCGAGGCCGGCCGTCGCACGGTCACGGTGCTCGACGCGACGGGAGCCGTGGTGCGTCGGGTCCCCTCGCCGCCGACCCGCCGTGCCGTGTCCGAACTCGCGGTGGAGGGCTCGACGGTGTGGGCGGCCGCGCCGGGCAGTGGCGCGCTCTGGACGGCCGACCTCGGCGTCGGCGCGTGGACGGCGGTGGACGGGCCCTGGAGCGACCCGGCGGGTGTCGCGCTCACACCGGACCGGACGGCGTTGGTCGTGAGCGACGCCGTCACCGACGAGGTCTGGCGGCTCGCACGTGGTGAAGACGAGCCGTCGGCGGAGTCGCTCGGGTTCCCTACGGTCGACCGTGCGCGGTTGCTCGGTGTGGCGGTCGACCCGAGGGGCGCCGTGTACGTGGTCGACAACGGCGGCGGTCGTGTGTGGTCGCTCGGCGTCGACGGGTGGTCGGTCGTGCTCGACGCGGCACCGGACGGCAGCGTCCTCGTGAACCCCACCGCAGTGTCCGTCGGTGCGGGACGCCTGGCGGTCGCGGACTACAACCGGCAGCGGGTGGTGACGGCCGCTCGGGTGGACGAGGGCAGCGCGTCGGCGACGTCATCAGCGTCGCAGGCCGTCCCGTCGGCGTCGGAGACGGTCCCGTCGGCGTCGGAGGTCGCGTCGTCGCCGTCGGCGGCCGCCCCGTCGCCCGGTGGTACGTCCCCGACCAGCACCGTCCCGATCGGCGCTGGCCCGACGGGCGCGGTTCCGACCCGCGCGGACCCGACTGGTGTCGCGGAGGCAGGGCCGCACGGGTCCGGCGCTCCGGTGCTCGCGGTGACCGGGACTGCGCTCGTCGTCCCCGGGGCCGCACTCGCGGTGTCCGCCGTCGTCGCCGGTGTCGTCCTCGGAGCGGTCGGCCGTCGGCGTCGCCTCCGCTGACCGCCCCGTTCGCCAGCTGCGCACGCCCGGTCCGGTGTCGGACCTCCCCGGTACCATGTCCTGAGTGACGATCTCGGGCATCATCCCTGCGCTCTCGCGCGCCTCCGCGTTCGATCGCGTCCTCCGCACCGCGAACCGTGACGCCGACTTCTCGGTCGTCGACGGCCTGCGCGTGCCGCTGCTGGGCGCGCTCCTGGCCGAGCGGAACGGGCCGCAGTGCCTCTTCGTGGTCACGGCCACCGGGCGCGAGGCCGAAGCGGTCCGCGACGCCCTCGGCAGCTACCTGCCCGACGCCGAGGTCCTCGAGTTCCCGGCGTGGGAGACCCTGCCGCACGAACGGCTGAGCCCGAGCGCGCAGACCGTGGGCACGCGCATCGCGACGCTCCGGAAGCTCGCCGCGTGGCAGGACGCCGCAGCGGGGGAGCGCCGGACCACCGTCGTCGTGGCCAGCGTCCGCGCGGCGCTGCAGCCGATCGCGGGCAACCTGACCTCGCTCGCTCCGGTCGTGCTGCGGACGGACTCCCGGGGCAACGACCTCGGAACGATCGCCGGGCAGCTCGTCGACATGGCGTACGCGCGGGTCGACCTGGTCACCCGCCGCGGTGAGTTCGCCGTGCGCGGTGGCATCCTCGACGTCTTCCCGCCGACGGCGGACCACCCCGTGCGCGTCGACTTCTTCGGCGACGAGATCGAGGCGATCAAGGCCTTCTCCGTCGCCGACCAGCGCACCACGGACGACGAGCTCGGCACGGTCGAGCTCACGGCCTCGCGCGAACTCCTGCTGAGCGACGACGTCCGGCAGCGGGCGCGCGAGATGCTGCACGAGTTCCCGAACCTGTCCCAGATGCTCGCGAAGATCGCCGAGGGCATCCCGGTCGAGGGCATGGAGTCCCTCGCACCCGCCCTCGTGCAGGACCTCGTGCCCGTGACGCACTACCTGCCGACCGACGCCGTCATCACGGTGCTCGGGCCGGAGCGGGTGAGCGGGCGCGCGCACAGCCTCGCCGAGACGAACACCGAGTTCCTGCAGGCCGCCTGGAGTGCCGCGGTCGCCGGGGCCCAGGCGCCGATCGACCTCGATGCCGGCAACTTCCTGTCCGTGCAGCAGCTCAAGAACGGCCGCGGGCAGCGCACCTGGTGGACGGTGTCGCCGTTCGACTCCGGGCTGGACGAGGGCGACACCGAGCGCGTCCTCACCGACGCCGAGGCAGTGGCCGAGGCCGGGGACTACATCCGCGTCCGGGCCGAGGCCGTCCCGAGCTTCGCCGGCAGCGCCGACGGGGCGATCGCGCACGTCAAGCAGCTCACCGACGACGGATGGGCCGTCGTGGTGACCGCCCAGGGCCAGGGGCTCGTCGAGCGGGCGGTGCAGGTGCTCGCCGACGCCGGGGTCGCAGCCCGTGCCGAAGCCCTCACCGCGCCTCCCGAGCCCGGCGTGGCCATCGTCACGACCGCCACCGTCGAGCACGGCTTCGCCACCCCGGATCCGCGCATCGCGCTCCTCAGCGAGGCCGAGTTCTACGGTCGCAGCGTCCAGCAGGGTGCCCGCACGGTGAAGAAGCTCGCGAGCCGGCGGAAGAACGTCGTCGACCCGCTGCAGCTCAAGCCGGGCGACGTCGTCGTGCACGCCACGCACGGCATCGGCAAGTTCGTCGAGCTCGTCTCGCGCGAGGTGTCCAGCGGCGGCCGCAACGCCGTGAAGACGCAGCGCGAGTACCTCGTGCTCGAGTACGCGCCGTCGAAGCGCGGCTACCCGGGCGACAAGCTGTTCGTGCCCACCGACCAGCTCGACCAGCTCTCGCGCTACGTCGGTGGCGAGTCCCCGACCCTGTCGAAGATGGGCGGCAGCGACTGGTCCGCGGCGAAGAGCAAGGCGCGGAAGGCCGTCCGCGACATCGCCGTCGACCTCGTGAAGCTCTACTCGGCGCGCATGGCGTCGAAGGGGCACGCGTTCGGCCCGGACACCCCGTGGCAGCGCGAGCTGGAGGAGGCGTTCCCGTTCGCCGAGACCGCCGACCAGCTCACCACCATCGACGAGATCAAGCGCGACATGGAGCGGCCGATCCCGATGGACCGCCTGCTCTCCGGCGACGTCGGATACGGCAAGACCGAGGTCGCGATCCGGGCGGCGTTCAAGGCTGTGCAGGACGGCAAGCAGGTCGCCGTGCTCGTCCCCACGACGCTGCTCGTCCGCCAGCACATGGAGACCTTCCAGGAGCGCTTCGCGGGCTTCCCGGTGCACCTGCGGGCCCTGAGCCGCTTCCAGACCGAGAAGGAGTCGAAGGAGACGATCGCGGGCCTCGCCGACGGCACCGTCGACATCGTCATCGGCACCCACCGGATCCTGTCCCAGGGCATCCAGTTCAAGGACGTCGGCCTCGTCATCATCGACGAGGAACAGCGGTTCGGCGTCGAGCACAAGGACCAGCTCAAGAAGCTCAAGACGAACGTCGACGTCCTGGCGATGTCCGCGACCCCGATCCCGCGTTCGCTCGAGATGGCGGTGACCGGCATCCGCGAGATGTCCACGCTCGCCACCCCACCCGAGGACCGGCACCCGATCCTGACGTTCGTCGGACCCCAGTCCGACCTGCAGGTCGCCGCCGCGATCCGCCGCGAGCTCCTGCGCGAGGGCCAGGTGTTCTACGTGCACAACCGCGTCAAGGACATCCAGTCGGTCGCCGCGCACCTCGCCGAGATCGTGCCGGACGCCCGGATCGCCGTCGCCCACGGGCAGATGTCCGAGTCGACGCTCGAGCAGGTCATGGTCGACTTCTGGGAGCGTCGGTTCGACGTCCTCGTGTCCACCACGATCGTCGAGACCGGCCTCGACATCGCGAACGCCAACACGCTCATCATCGACAAGGCCGACAAGTACGGGCTGTCGCAGCTGCACCAGCTGCGCGGACGTGTCGGTCGCGGCCGCGAGCGCGGGTACGCGTACTTCCTCTACGACGCCGACAAGCCGCTGTCCGAGACCGCGCAGGACCGCCTCGAGACCATCGCCGCGAACAACGAGCTCGGCGCGGGCATGCAGGTCGCCATGAAGGACCTCGAGCTCCGCGGCGCGGGCAACCTGCTCGGTGGCGAGCAGTCCGGACACATCGCGGGCGTCGGGTTCGACCTCTACCTCCGCATGATCGGCGAGGCCGTCTCGCAGTTCCGCGGGGACGTCGCCGAGGGGCAGACCGAACTCCGTCTCGAGATCCCCGTCGACGCGCACATCCCCGAGGACTACGTCGAGTCCGAACGGCTCCGGCTCGAGGCGTACCAGAAGCTCTCCGCCGCCTCGGCCCCCGCGGCGCAGGCGGAGGGGATCGACATGGTCCTGGATGAGCTCACCGACCGCTACGGCCAGCCGCCGCAGCCGGTGCTCACCCTCGTCGAGGTCTCGCGGCTCCGGCGGATGGCGCAGCAGGTCGGCCTGTCCGACGTCGTCGTGATGGGGTCGAACCTGCGGGTCGCGGGGAAGGAGCTCCCGGACTCGGCGCAGGTGCGGCTCAAGCGGATGTTCCCGGGCGCCCGGTGGTTCCCGCAGCAGGACGCCGCGAGCATCCCGCTGCCGAAGCCGCACGGCGAGACCCTGCCGGACGACGCGCTGATCCAGTGGGTGGAGAGCATCCTGACCGCCGTCTACGGGGCGTCGAAGGCGCCCGCCGAGACGCCCGCGGCGTAGCGAGGGCGGCGCACGGAACGCGCCTGACGACGGACTGGAGGCGCGGTGCGGGCTGGCACCGCGCCTCCAGTCCGTCGGTGGTCCCGTCCACGGCGCGTGGTGCGCGGCAGCATGGACCCGGTACGACATCTCCGACGTCGTACGACATCGGAGATGTCGCAACCGCGCGTCCGCGACTGCCCGCGTCCGCAAGGAGCGACTTCGTCGCTGTCGTACGACAGCGACGAAGTCGTTCGGAGTCGATCGGTCAACGCGAGTCCCGGCACGCACGCACCCGCGCGCGGGCTGCTACTCGGTGGCCTCGGACTCGGAGAGCTCGCGTCGCGCCCGGTAGCGGCGCGCCCGCATGCTGACGACCACGGCCGAGGCGACGATCGCGATGCCCGAGCCGACCAGGACCGCGAGGACGCCCTCGTCGAGGATCTCCTCGTTGCGTGCGAACGCCAGCTCGTTCATGAGCAACGACACCGTGAAGCCGATGCCGCCGAGGACGCCGACCGTGACGATGGACCAGAAGGACAGCGTCGACCGACCGGGAGCTCGGAAGATCCGCGTCGCGACCGCCCCGAACAGCGTGATGCCGATCACCTTGCCGACCGGTAGCGCGAGCACGACGGCCCAGAACGTGGGGGAGAGCTCGCCGATGCCCACTGCCGGCACGACGACGGCAGCCGAGGCGAACGCGAACACCGGCAGGACGATCGCGTTGGACCACGGCTCGACGTTCCCGTGCAGGGTGTGGCCGGGGCGGCGCGGCAGCACGAGTCCGAGCGCGACGCCGGCGATCGTCGCGTGCACGCCCGAGTGGTAGACGAGCCACCACGTCAGGAGCCCGAGCACGACCATGCCCGCGATGACCCACGCCTGGCCGGGACGCCCGGGGCGGAGGGCCTTGCCGAGCAGCCAGAAGGCCGCGAGCACCACCACCGCGCCGGCGAGCGCGAGGAAGTCGGTGTCGTGGGCGAACACCACCGCGATGATGACGATCGCGATGAGGTCGTCGAGCACGGCGAGTGCGAGCAGGAAGACCCGGAGCGTCGAGGGCAGCCCGCGGCCGAACATCGCGAGGACACCGAGGGCGAAGGCGATGTCCGTCGCGGTCGGGATCGGCCAGCCGTGCCCGTACGGGGTGCCGGCCGTCACCGCGAGGTACACGCCGGCGGGGACGACGACACCGCCGACCGCGGCGATGGCGGGGATGACCGCCGTCTTCGGGTTGGACAGCTCCCCGACGACGAGCTCGTGCTTCAGTTCGATCGCGACCAGCAGGAAGAACACCGCGAGCAGGCCGTCGCTGATCCAGTGCGACACCGAGAGGTCGAGACCGACAGGACCCCACGGCGCGTGGACGTGCAGGACGTGCTCGAGGCCGGGGCCGAGCGGGGAGTTCGCCACGGCGAGACCGAGGAGGGCTGCAGCGAGGAGGGCGACGGCGCTGAACCGAGGGGAGCGGAAGAGTGCGGACATGGAGCTCCGTCGTTCGGGGTCGGGCGATGGTCCGTCGACCAGACTTCCCGACACGCCACGTCCAGCATACCGGCCACGTCCAGCCGCCGTCCAGGCATCCGGGCGTGACACGATGACGGCATGACCGCCGTCTCGGACCTCGTCGAAGTCGTCGACCGCCTGCTCGCCCCGTCCGGTGGATGCGTGTGGAACCGGGCGCAGACCCACGCCACGCTCGCGCGGTACGCCGTCGAGGAGTCGTACGAACTCGTGGACGCGATCGACGACGAGGACCCGCAGGAACTGCGTGAGGAACTCGGCGACGTGCTCTACCAGGTCGTGCTGCACGCGGGGCTCGCGGAGTCGTTCGACCTCGAGGACGTGGCCGCCGGTGCCCGCGACAAGATGGTCCGGCGCCACCCGCACGTGTTCGGCGACGAGCACGCCGACACCGTCGAGGAGGTCGTCCGGGTCTGGCGAGCGGCGAAGGCGGCGGAGAAGTCGTCGCGGCGGAGCCTGTTCGACGGGGTCCCGCGGGCGATGCCGCCCCTCGAGCGTGCGGTGAAACTGCTGGAACGCCTGGAGGAACGTGGGGACGCCGCCACGGTCGTCGCCACGGTCGTGACGGACGTCCAGGACGACGTGGTCGCGTCGGGCGGTCCGGTCACGCGTGACGCCGGTTCCGGGGCCGTCGACCGATCGTGGGGCGCGGCGCTGCTCGCGTCCGTCGCGGACGCGCGGGACGCCGGGATCGATCCGATCGCGAGCCTGCGTGCTGCGGTCACCGACCTGGAAGCGGCCGGGCGCGTGAGGGACTGAGCGGGGGAGGAGTGCCGCCCGCGCGCATCGCAGCGGCGCGACGATCGGGTCCGCGGACGGCGAGAGAGTGCGGGCGTCCTCCCAACCCGAAAAAAGGAGGACGCCCGCGAGCGGGCAGACGACACCACCAGGGATAGAGGTGTCGGCAGGGAAGCCCGCTCGAACCGCGGGGCACACTGCAGCACGTTGCCCACGCGATCGGTCCGACGGATGGATCAGGCATCCGTCGGACCGAGGTTCTGGATTCAGAATATCACCCTACCGGGAGGTGCACAACCCCGAGTTGCTCGTCTGCCAGAATTGCCGCATGGCTTCGACCGTGACGGCACCCCGTGGCATGCGTGACTTCCTCCCGGCGGACAAGGCCCGGCGCGAGCACGTGCTCGGAGTGATCCGCGGCGTGTACGCCCGGCACGGGTTCGACGAGATCGAGACCCCCGTCGTCGAGGACGCCGCGCGCCTGCACTCGGGCCTCGGGGGCGACAACGAGAAGCTCGCGTTCGCGGTGATGAAGCGCGGGCTCTCGACCGAGGACCTGCAGCGTGCCGAGGCTCCGCTCGACCTCGCCGACCTCGGACTCCGGTTCGACCTCACGGTGCCGCTGGCCCGGTTCTACGCTTCGCACCGCGCCGAGCTGCCGTCGGTGTTCCGGTCCGTGCAGATCGCGCCGGTCTGGCGTGCCGAGCGCCCGCAGAAGGGGCGCTACCGCCAGTTCGTGCAGTGCGACATCGACATCCTCGGCGAGCCCGGACAGCTCGCCGAGATCGAACTGATCCGCGCGACGACGGCGGCGCTCGACGCCCTGGGGATCGCCGGCACCACGATCCGGATCAACGACCGCCGCGTCCTGCTGGCGCTCCTCGCCTCGTGGGGCATCACCGATCCGGCCGCCGCGGACCGGGCGCTCATCACGATCGACAAGCTCGACAAGATCGGCCCGGACGGCGTCGCGGCGGAGCTCCGCGAGACCGTCGGCGCCGAGCTGCCGGGGCTCGAGGACACGATCCGCGCGCTCGAGTCCGCCGACTGGGACTCGGTGACCGGCGCCGAGTGGCTCGACGCCGACGCGTTCGACGACCTGCTGCGCCTCCGCTCGGCGCTGCCCGGGGTCGACCTGCGCTTCGACCCGACGCTGGTCCGGGGCATGGGGTACTACACCGGGACGATCTTCGAGGTGGCGCACCCGGACTTCGGCTACAGCCTCGGCGGCGGCGGTCGGTACGACGGCATGATCGGCCGGTTCCTCGGCCAGGACGTGCCCGCCGTCGGGTTCTCGCTCGGCTTCGAGCGCCTGGTGGACCTCGTCACGCTGCCCGAGTCCGCGGAGTCCGACGCCGTCGTGCTCGTGTACGACAAGGACGTCGACCCGGTCCGGCTCGCCGCGCTCAAGGCCGAGGCGCTCGAGTCACACCGTCGTGTTCGGCTCGAACGGCGGACCAAGAACACGAAGAACCTGCTCGCCGGGCTCGTCGAGCAGGGCTTCGACGCGTTCGCCTCCGTCCGTGCCGACACCGAGTCGCTCGAGGGTGTGGAGTTCCGCCCGCTGGCGTGAGTTGTGCACAGGGGGCGTCATGCGCGCCTCGTGTTCACCCGGCGTCGGTAGGATCGATCCCGCAATCACCACAACCGAACGTGTAGGGAGTACCCCGTGGCCGTGATCGATGCCGTAGGAGCACGCGAAGTCCTCGATTCCCGAGGCAACCCGACGGTCGAGGTCGAGGTCCTCCTCGACGACGGCGTCGTGTCCCGCGCGCTCGTCCCCTCCGGTGCCTCCACCGGTGCGTTCGAGGCGTACGAACTCCGTGACGGAGACAAGGCCCGCTACGGCGGCAAGGGCGTCCTGAAGGCCGTCGACGCCGTCCTCGACGAGATCGGCCCGGCGCTCGAGGGCTTCGACGCCACCGACCAGCGCCTCGTCGACGCCGCGCTCATCGAGCTCGACGGCACCGAGAACAAGTCCCGTCTCGGCGCGAACTCGATCCTCGGCGCCTCGCTCGCCGTGGCCCGTGCCGCCGCCGACTCGGCCGACCTGCCGCTGTTCCGCTACCTCGGTGGCCCGAACGCGCACACGCTGCCCGTGCCGCTGATGAACGTCGTCAACGGTGGTGCGCACGCCGACACCAACGTCGACATCCAGGAGTTCTTCCTGGTGCCCTACGGCGCCGAGTCCTTCTCCGAGGCACTCCGCTGGGGCGTCGAGACCTACCACGCCCTCAAGGGCGAGCTGAAGAAGCAGGGCCTGGCGACCGGCCTCGGCGACGAGGGCGGCTTCGCGCCGGAGCTCGCGTCGAACCGTGCCGCGCTCGACTTCCTCCTCGCCGCGATCGAGAAGGCCGGCTTCACCCCGGGCAAGGACATCGCCCTGGGCCTCGACGTCGCCTCGACCGAGTTCTTCAACGACGGCAAGTACTCGTTCGAGGGCAAGCAGCTCTCGAGCGAGGAGTTCACGGCGTACTTCGCCGAGCTCGTCCGCGACTACCCGCTCGCCACGATCGAGGACCCGCTGGCCGAGGACGACTGGGCCGGCTGGACCCACCTGACCGCCGAGCTCGGCGACAAGGTGCAGATCGTCGGCGACGACCTGTTCGTCACGAACCCGAAGCGTCTGCAGCGGGGCATCGACGAGAAGGCCGCGAACTCGATCCTCGTCAAGGTGAACCAGATCGGCACCCTGACCGAGACCCTCGACGCCGTGTCCCTGGCGCACCGCCACGGCCTCACGTCGATCCTGTCGCACCGCTCCGGCGAGACCGAGGACACCACCATCGCCGACATCGCGGTGGCGGTCGACGGCGGCCAGATCAAGACCGGCGCCCCGGCGCGCTCGGACCGCGTCGCGAAGTACAACCAGCTGCTCCGCATCGAGGAAGAGCTCGGCGACGCCGCGGTCTACGCGGGCCGCTCGGCCTTCCCGCGCTCGGCTTCCCTGTAACCAGCGCACCCCACGAGACGCCGTCCTCCTCCGGGAGGGCGGCGTCTCGTCGTGCACGCGGGGCTGCGCTCGAGGTCGCACGACAGGCCGCCCGCAGGACGTCGAGGTCGCACGACATGCCGCTCGCGCCGGGCGCAGGCGACAGATCGTGCGACCTCGGCGAAGCGCGCGCGGCGTGTGACGCGACCACGGGGCGGACGTGAGCGACGTGGCGGGGGCGAGCCGCGCCTCCAGGCCGCCTGAGAGGGCACCGAACGGCCGCGTGCCGACCGCCCGACGTACCGCAGTCGGGTTATCGTCGGACCGTGCCCAGCCAGAAGCCCCGCGTCCGCCGCGTCCCCGTGGCCATGCCGGAGGGCGGCACGCCCGACCAGCCGTGGTACCGCTCGATCCGGTTCTCCGGCTTCAGCCTGCTCATGCTCGTGATCATCGTGCTGTTCGTCGTGGTCCTCGCCCCGTCGCTCCGGACGCTCATCCAGCAGCAGGAGCAGATCGCCCAGCAGCAGCGCGAGGTCGCGAGCCAGAAGGCCGACGTCGCGCAGAAGAAGAAGGACGTCGCCCGCTGGGACGACCCGGCGTACATCGAGGCGCAGGCGCGCGACCGGCTGCTCTACGTGTACCCGGGCGAGGAGAGTTACCTCGTCATGGGTGCGGAGAACCCGAAGGCCGACGGGCAGCCGACCACAGACTCCGGGACACCCGTGAGCTCGACGGTGCAGACGCCGAAGGTCGACTGGGTGCAGGCGATGCTGTCGTCGGTGCTGACGTCGGGCCTCACGGACGAGACCACCCAGGACCTCGTCGCGCCGGACGTCTCCGGCACCGGTGACACCAAGTAGGACCTGACGCGCGACTCCGGTAGGCTCACGTTCCCGTGACGACCCCTCCCTTCGACCCGCCCTCCGACCGCGACGTCCAGGTCGTGTCGGCGCAGCTCGGCCGACCGGCGCGCGACGTCATCGGGATCGCGGCACGCTGCGTCTGTGGCAACCCCACGGTCGTCTCCACGAAGCCCCGTCTGTCGAACGGCACCCCGTTCCCGACGTTCTACTACCTGTGCCACCCCGCGGCCACCGCCGCGGTCAGCACCCTCGAGGCGAACCAGGTGATGCCGGAGCTGGCAGCACTGCTCGAGGACGACACCACCGCGGCTGCGTACCTCGCGGCCCACGAGTCCTACCTGGCCGATCGCGAGTCGATCGAGCACGTCGACGAGATCGACGGCATCAGCGCCGGTGGCATGCCCACCCGCGTGAAGTGCCTGCACGCCCTCGTCGGTCACGCCCTCGCCGCCGGACCCGGCGTCAACCCCATCGGCGACCTCGCGCTCGAGCGCGCGGACTGGTCGCCCTCCCGGTGTGAGTGCCGGGCGTATGATGGCGGTGCAGACGCTGGAGTCGGGGCGGGTGGCGGCGAAGTCTGACTCGACTCCGAAACCCCCATCCAAGGAGATCATCCCCCGTGCCCAAGATCCTCGTCGTCGGCGGCGGTTACGCCGGTTTCTACACCGCCTGGAAGCTCGAGAAGCACCTTCGCCAGGGCGAAGCCGAGGTCGTGATGGTGGACCCGCTGCCGTACATGACGTACCAGCCGTTCCTCCCCGAGGTCGCCGCCGGTTCCATCGAGCCGCGCCACGCGATCGTGTCGCACCGTCGCCACCTCAAGAAGACGCGCGTCGTCACCGCGAAGGTCACGAAGGTCGACCACGCCACCAAGACGGCGACCATCACCCCGGCCGAGGGCGAGGCGTGGGAGGAGTCCTACGACCAGATCGTCATGACCGCGGGTGCGGTCTCGCGCACCTTCCCGATCCCGGGCGTCGCGGACGAGGCCATCGGCCTCAAGACCATCGAAGAGGCCGCGGCGATCCGCGACAAGATCCTCACGAACTTCCACAAGGCCGCGAACCTGCCGGCCGGTCCCGAGCGCGACCGCCTGCTGACCGTCGTGGTCGTCGGCGGTGGCTTCGCCGGCATCGAGGTGTTCGCCGAGCTCCGCTCCTTCGTCACCGACCTGCTGAAGAGCTACCCGCAGCTGTCCTTCGACGACACGCACTTCCACCTCGTCGAGGCGATGGGCCGCATCATGCCCGAGGTCTCGCTCGAGACGTCGCACTGGGTGCTCAAGAACCTCGCGCAGCGCGGTGCCACGGTGCACCTCGAGACCCAGCTGGCCTCTGCGGTCGGTGGCGTCTGCGAGCTCAAGACCACCGACGGCGCGATCGAGAAGATCGAGTCCGACCTCATCATCTGGACCGCCGGCGTCATGGCGAACCCGATGGTCAAGGGCACCGACTTCCCGCTCGAGCAGCGTGGACGCATCCGCGTGCAGCCCGACCTCCGCGTCGTCGACGACAACGGCGTGATCGCCGATGCGTGGGCCTGCGGTGACGTCGCGGCAGTCCCGGACCTCACGGGTGGTGGCGTCGGCGGCTTCTGCGTGCCGAACGCCCAGCACGCGGTCCGTCAGGCGAAGCAGCTCGCGAAGAACCTCGTCGGCACCCTCCGCGGCGAGGCGACGAACGACTACAAGCACGAGAACCTCGGCGCCGTCGCGGGCCTCGGTCTCGGCATCGGCGTCTTCCAGTCGGGCAAGTTCGCCATGAAGGGCTTCCTCGCGTGGGGCGCCCACCGCGGCTACCACGGCATGGCGATGCCGTCGTGGGAGCGCAAGTGGCGCGTCATCGGCGACTGGGTCGGTGGCTTCTTCCTCGGCCGCGACATCGCGTCGCTCGACGACCGCGAGACCCCGCGCGCCGCGTTCGAGGCGTTCGCGTCCCGTCCGAAGCCCGCTGCCGAGGCGCCTGCCGCTCCGGCAGCCGCGCAGGCTCCCGCCGAGGGTCAGCCCGCCGGGACCGCTGGCCCGGCGTACGGCGAGCCCGCGAAGGACGTCTCCAACGACGCCGAGCCCGTGAAGGCCGAGGCCTCGGCCGACGCCAAGTAGCGACACGCTCCACACGAGGCGGTCACCCCCGACGGGGTGGCCGTCTCGCTGCGTCCCGGCTGTCGGTAGGCTGTTGCGGCGCGCCCCCGTGGCCCAATCGGTAGAGGCATGCGACTTAAAATCGCCGAGTTGTGGGTTCGAGTCCCACCGGGGGTACCGGGCGCGCAGGGTGCCGGGCGTGCGTGGGGCGCCGGGCGTGCCGAGACTCGGCCTGAGCGACGGTTCTCGCGCTCCGACGTGCGAGAACCGTCGCCTGGCGCGAGACTCGGCGTCGCGCCGCGCGCGCACTACGATCGACTCTCGTGGTCGGAATCGGAAGCGCAGTCGCGAACCTGCGGAACGCCATCTACCGACCCGAGGCGCACGTCGAGGTCGTCGACGGCGAGACGGTCCCGGTCGGGATGCTGCTCGGCACGCTCGGCGCCCTGCTCCTCGACGCCGGCAGCTCCGTCACCGACGTCCGATCGGCGCTCGAGAAGGCACGTGACGCCGCCGGCGTCGGACCGACGCTCGCGGTCGGGGTCCTGCCCGCCCTGGTGATGGTGAGCGAGGTCGCCACCGGCGCCGCCACGATCGTGAACGCCGAGGGCGTGGAACTGTCCTCGCGGCAGGCCGCCCGGGCGAACCGGCTCGTCCTCGGCCTCGAGAGCGGCTCCATCGCCCTCGCTGAGATCCCCGCACGCGTCCGGGCCATCCGCGCCGGCACCGTGCCGCCACCCGCGCTGCCGTGGATCCTCGGCAACGCCCTGACCTCCGCCGGCCTCGCGGTCGTGTTCCGCTGCCCGTGGTGGGCGATCCTCGTCGCCCTCGGTGTCGGTGCGCTCGTCGGGGTGATCGGTCTGGTCCTGCGGCGCTTCCGCGAGGCCGTCGCGATCATCCCCTTCCTCGCGGCGTTCGCGTCGACGACGATCGTCGGGCTCGTCGCTGCCGGCACCGGGTTCGACCACGTCCCGCTCTTCGCGGTGTGCGCCCCCGTCGCGGTGTTCGTGCCGGGGGCGCTCATCACCAACGCCCTGCTCGAACTCACCGCCGCGGACATCGTCACCGGGTCGTCGAGGCTCGTCCAGGGGCTCATCATGCTGGGCTTCATGGCGGCGGGGATCGCCGCTGGCAGCGCCCTGACCGGGCTGCACGTCGACCCGTCCTCGGCGGCGCTCGTCGGCGAGGTCGCCGGCGTCGGCACGGACCGCGGCGGGTGGGAGGCGGTGCCGTCCTACTGGGTGTCGTGGGTCGCCGTCGTCGGTCTCGCCGTCGGCCTCGGCCTGGTGTTCCGCTCGGGATGGCGCCTGACGCTCGTGTCCGTCGCGGTCATGGTCACCGCCTACGCGCTCGTGAGCGGGACCACTCCGCTGTGGGGGAGCGTCGTCGCGACCGGGGCGACCGCCGCACTCCTCTTCGTGGCGACGCGCCTGCTGGAACGGCTCGTGCCGGCGATCCCGGCGACGGTGTCGTTCTTCCCGGCGTTCCTGCTGCTCGTGCCCGGGACGGTGGGACTCGTCGCCGTCGCGACCTTCGACCCGGTGGCGTTGGCGACCCCGCTCGCCACGTTCGTCAGCCTGTGCATCGGCACGAAGATCGGCGGGCTGCTGCCCGGCCTGTTCGCGCGGAACGCGCCGCACCGCGGGGTGGACGCGACCGGGTGACGGACTGGAGGCACGGGGCGGCGCCGCCACGTGCCTCCAGTCCGCTACGGCTCGAGCAGCAGGCCCGCGGCCTGGTCGTCCGCGGCCGTCGCCTTGGCGACGTAGTGCACCTTCTTGCCCGTCGCGTTGTAGGGCAGCTCGGTGACGAACCGGTACCTGCGCGGCCGCTTGTAGCGGGCGAGCCCGGGGTGCGTGCCGGTCCACTCCTCGAGGGCGGCTGCAGCGGCCGCGTCGTCCTCGGGCAGCCGGCCGGGCGCGCGCACGACGTACGCGGTCACGACCTCGCCCCAGCGCTCGTCGGGGACACCGACCACGATCGAGTCCGCGACGCCCGGGTGCTCCTGCAGGGCGGCCTCGACCTGTACCGGGTGGACGTTCTCGCCGCCGGAGATGATCATGTCGTCCTTGCGGCCCACGATGGTGACGCGCTCGTGCTCGTCCCACGTCGCGAGGTCGCCCGGGTAGAACCAGCCGTTCGCGAACTTCTCGGCCTCGAGGCCCGGGTTCCGGTAGGAGTAACCCGACTTCACCGTGCGGACCGCGACCTCGCCGATCTCCGTGCCGTCCTTCGGCACCGTGTCGCTCGGATCGGCCAGACGGTCCTCGTACACGCGGACCACGGCGACGTCGTCGTCGGTGCTCGCCCGGCCCGTGGAGCCGGCACCGTCGGGGAAGTCCTCGGGGCGGAGGAACGTGTTCCAGAAGGTCTCCGTCGTGCCGTACCCGTTGAAGATCCTCGGCGACAGGAGCTCCTGGTACCGCAGAGCCGCAGCACGGTCGAGCGGGGCGCCCATCGTCACGATGCCGTGCAGGGACGACAGGTCGCGCGGCTTCGACTCCTGGGCGTTCGCGAGCTGCACGAGGTTCGGCGGGGCACCGATGAGGAAGGTGAGGCGCTCGGTCTCGACGAGGTCCAGCACCCGGTCGGCGTCGAAGTGCCGGAGCGTCGTGAGCTCCGCGCCCACGTAGAACACCGGGTTCGGGCCGCCGGAGTAGAGCCCGCCGCGGTGGAACAACGGGGACATGTTGAGGGTCTTGTCGAACGGGCTGAGCGGGAAGTGCATGATGACGTCGTGTGCGCTGAGCACCTCGACGAGGCTCGGGAGCGGCACCGGCTTCGGACGCCCGGTGGTGCCGCTCGTGTAGAGCCGGGTCGTCTCGTCGTAGGTGCTGCGCGGTTCGGTGGCGGCGAGCTCGTCGGCGGTGACGGGGTCGGCACCGAGGACCTCGGCGAAGGGGACGGCGCCGTCGTCCGTCGCGTCGCCGACCACGACCACGTGCTCGGGGGCGTGCGGGGCACTGGCGAGTGCGGCCCGGATGTCGTCCGCGCGGGCGGCGTCGTACACGAGGACGACGGGTGCGGAGTCCTCGATGATGAACCCGACCTCGTCCGGAGCCAGGCGGAAGTTGGTTGGGGAGAACACCGCGCCGATGCGGTGGCACGCCAGGTACAGGATCGCGAACTCGGGGGAGTTGAACAGCTCCGCCATGACGACGGAACCGCGGCCGACCCCGTGCCGGAGGAGCCAGCCGCCCACCCGGTCGACGTCCGCGCCGAGCTCGGCGTAGGTCCACGTCCGGCCGCTGTCCGGTTCCCGCAGTGCGGGACGGCCGGCGAAGCGGTGGGTGTTCCGGGCGAAGCCGTTCGCGTACGTGTAGCTGGTCTCGAAGACGTCGCGGAACCGCGTCGGGTCGTAGTCGGATCGGGTCTCGGTCATCGTCGCTCCCTGAAGCGGTCGTGCTGGTGCACCGCGCACCGTTCGTCAGCGTATCCGCCGGACCGGCTCGGGGAAGCGCCTCGCTCGGACGAGTCGTGCCGGCGTGTCAGGCACGGCTGTCCGCTCGTGCACCGCGCGTCCACAGGGTGCTCGCGACGGCCGCCGCGGTGCAGGAAGCGGCGATGACCGCGAGCGCGACGGGGGAGACGTGCGTACCGGCGGTCCCGGAGTAGACCGCCGCGGCCAGGGCGACGGCGACCGCGGCGATCGCGACGTAGCGACCACGGGACTGCGTGAGCAGCGCGTGGCCGGCCGATCCGGTCAGCGGCAGCAGCGTGGCCACCACCGCTCCGAGGCCGCCGACGCACAGGGTGATGGCGAACTCGGACACGAACGAGATCCAGAAGCCGGACCCCGGCGTCAACGAGTGCAGGACCCACCCAGCGGCCGCGACGACGAGCAGGGCGACCGACCGCCAGGTCGCGCTCCGAGCGCCCGCGACGATCGACGACCCGAGGCGGAGGGCCGCGGTGTCGAGGTCGGGTCGACCGACCGGGACCAGGACGACTCCGACGATCACCGCCGGCGACAGCTCGAACGACCGGGTCACGGCGCAGGCGACGAGTGCCGCGAGGACCAGCCACGGCGACACCCGGAAGCCGATCGTGCGGCGGTCCGAACCGGCCGCCCACCGCGCGGCGAGCACGACCGTGGTCGTGAGGACCGCGGCACCGAGCAGGACGGCGATCGCCAGGCGGACGTAGCGGGCTTCGAGGGAGACCCCCACGCCGAGGACGGTGCACAGCGCGACGACCACCACGGCGATGCTGATCGAGACCCACGTCGGCAGGACGTCGTCCCCGCGTCGCCGCTCGTCCCGGGAGCGGTTCCGTCCCAGCACACCGGCGAAGGGGTTGCGGACCCGACCCCGGACGGCGCCGGCGACGAGGGCGAGCGGGCCGGCGATGAGCACGAGGAACCCGGCCGCGACCGCGGTGGCCACGAGGACGGTCCGCCACGAGAACGCGGCCTGGATCGTCGGGACCGTGGTGTCGTACGCGGTGGACGCGGTCCAGTCGCCGGCCGGTCCGGACCAGTCGAGGCCGCCGTGCGCGGAACCCACACCGGTGCCGCCGACGCCGCCGGCGCCATCGGTGGGGCCGTTCGACGTGCCACCGGTGCCCGAGCCGGAGCCGCTGTCGCCGGAAGCGCCGGTCGAGGTCGGATCGCCGTCAGGCGAGCCCGGTCCGGTGCCGTTCCCGGACGCCGTGCCGGTGGCGCTCGTCGCCCCGGAGGCGCTCCCGGTCCCGGGTGCCCCCGGCGTACCGGGACCGCTCGACGAACCGGTCGGCTCGCCGGACGACTGGGAGACCCGCACCCGCACGGCAGCCGACGACGTCGAGAAGTTGCCGGCGGCGTCCTGCTGCGTCGCGGTGATGCTCCGCGTGCCGCCGAGCAGCGTCGACCCCGCGGTCGAGCAGGACCACCGGCCCGAGGCCGGGACGTCCGTCCGGCACACCGGCGCACGGTCGACGTACACGGTCAGGACCGCGCTCGGCTCGCCGGTGCCGGACACCCTGGTGGGCTGGGACCCGATCCGCTCCCCGGTCGCGGGAGCGGTGATGCGCGGGGCGGCCGGGGCGGTGCGGTCGAGCGTGATCGTCACGGGTGCGGAGGCCGCACTGCGCAGGTCGGACCGGTACCCGGCGGCGGTGCTCGCGGTCTGCGTCGCGGTGACGACGGGCCGGGCGTCCCCACCGGCGCCGGGCGTGGCGCCGCCGAGCGAGATCGTCCACCGACCGTCGCGGCCCACGGTCGCGGTGCGGTCGGTCGTCGAGCCGGACACCGAGAGGATCACCGTGGCGCCGGCGTACCCGGTGCCGGACACCGGTCCGTTGGTGGGGCGGGAGGTCGTGACGGCCGGCGGGACGATGACGTCCGACGCCGGGGCCGACGCGGATCCGACCTCGGCGGTCGTGCGGTCCTGGACGGTGAAGACCTGCTGCGGCCCGGACCGGACGGCCGCGACGCACGACCACGAGCCGTCGTCGCGCACGGTCGCCGGACACCCGGCGGAACCGGTCGCGACGGGCCCGGTGACCCGGAGGGCATGACCGGGCGTCCCGGTGCCGTGGAACCGGGCGGTGCTGCTCGTGATGTCACCCGGGTCCGCGATCGTCGGTCGGACGGGCCGTCCGGTCGGCGGCGAGGTGGGTGTACCCGGCGCGGGCGAGAGCTGGTTCTGCGGCACCGGGGTCGACGTCGGCGCGGTCGTCTCCGCGACCGCGACGGACGGCGCCGGGGCCGCGATCACGACCGCCGGGATCGCGATCGCCGCGAGCAGGCCGGCGACCAGGGCGGCCGCGGACATCGCGAGCACGGTGAACCGGGATCGCCGAACACGGCCGTCGCCCCCGACTGCCTGTCCGTCCACGTTCTCCCGCAGCGTGTTCATCCGCCTCCATCCCACGTGATCGAACGGCTGCGGTCAATACGCCGGACGGATGATGTCCGCCGACCGAGCGACACGCCGGTGAGCCCGAACGCCTGGTGTGTGCGACTCGGGAATCGGCCGTGAACCGACCTCCCGGGCGGGAGCAACCGTGCCCGCTCGGTACAATCGATCCCGGCCGTTCTGCGGTCCCCGAACCACCGCGGATCCCGACGCGCAAAGGAGTACGACCTCATGGACACCGGACTCATCACGACGCTGATCGTCGTCGGAGTGGTGGTGGTCCTCCTCGTGATCATCGGGATCTACCTCTGGGTCACGTACAACTCGCTCGTCACGCTGAAGGTGCGCGTCGACGAGGCGTGGAGCGACATCTCCGTCCAGCTGAAGCGTCGCGCGGACCTCATCCCGACCATCGTCGAGACGGTGAAGGGCTACGCCACGCACGAGAAGTCCGTCTTCGACGACGTCACGAAGGCACGCTCCGAGACGCTCAGCGCCGGCGACGCGTCCACGGCCTCCGCTGCCGAGGGGCACATGCAGAAGGCCCTGAAGAGCGTCTTCGCCGTGGCCGAGGGCTACCCGCAACTGCAGTCGAGCCAGAACTTCCTGCAGCTGCAGTCCGAGCTCGTCGACACCGAGGACAAGATCCAGTCGGCCCGGCGCTTCTACAACGGTGGCGTCCGCGAGCTCAACACGAAGATCCGGGTGTTCCCGAACTCCTCGTTCGCGAAGAGCCGTGGCTTCACCGAGGCATCGTTCTTCGAGACCGCCGAGCCCGCGGCCATCGCCGAACCGCCGCGCGTCCAGTTCTGATCCCTCCGGCGTCGTCCTGACGTGTACAGCGCCATCGCGCGGAACAAGCGCAACACCGTCCTGATCGTCCTCGTCTTCCTGCTCGTCATCGGGGCCCTCGGCTTCCTCGGCGGGTACCTCGCCGGCAACGTCTCCATCGGCGTGATCGTGCTCGTCGTCGCGCTCGGGTACGCGGTGCTGCAGTACTTCCTCGCCGGCAGGCAGGCCACGTCGATCGCGGGTGGCATCGAGATCGACCGGAACACCGAGCCGCGGCTCTGGCGGACGGTGGAGAACCTCGCGATCGCGACGGGCATGCCGATGCCGCGGGTCTTCGTCATCGAGGACCCGTCGCCGAACGCCTTCGCCACCGGCCGCGACCCGGACCACGCCATCGTCGCGGCCACCACCGGTCTGCTCGCGATCATGGACGACCAGGAGCTGCAGGGCGTCATGGCGCACGAGCTCGGGCACGTCCGGAACTACGACATCCGGGTCTCGACGATGGTGTTCGGGCTCGTCGTCGCGGTCGGTCTCATCGCCGACGTGCTCCTGCGCATCTCGATCTTCAGCGGCCTCGCCGGTGGGCGGAACCGCAACAACGACAACGGCGGCGGGAACAACCCGATCCTGCTCATCGCGGGCATCGTTGCCGTCATCGTCGCGCCGATCGCGGCCGCGGGCGTCCAGGCAGCGGTGTCGCGCCAGCGCGAGTACCTCGCCGACGCGACCGGCGCGATGACGACCCGGCACCCCGAAGGACTGGCCCGCGCGCTCGAGAAGCTCGGCGCGTACGGGCGACCGATGCAGACCCAGAACTCGTCGATGGCGCACCTCTGGATCGCGGACCCGATGCGTCCGGGCGTGATGGACCGCCTGTTCTCCACGCACCCGCCGCTGCAGGACCGCATCGCTCGGCTGCGCGGCAGCCTCGACCGCTTCTGAGCGGGGCGTCCCGTACGGGGCGCGCGGGGCGCGAGTGGGCGACGGCCTGGAGGCGCGGTGCGGGCCCGCCCCGCGCCTCCAGGATTCAGACGGCCGGTTCCAGGGCCGCGGTCGCCTCGGCGTCGTCCGCCGCGACGTGCGGGACGAGCGCGACGCCGAGCGCTCCCGCGACCGCTGCGGCGGCCGTGCCGCGGTCGGTGACCTCGACCCCGTCGAGCCCCTGCCACGCCGCGGTCCGACGCAGGGTGTCGGCCAGTCGGTCGGGATCGAGTCGTTCGCCCGGCTCCTGCCACGCCGTCCGGACGCGGAGCACCCCGCGCTGCCGATCGCTCTTCAGGTCGATGCGTCCGACCAGCCGGTCGTCCTGCAGCACCGGCAGCACGTAGTACCCGAACACCCGCTTCGGCGCGGGCGTGTAGATCTCGATCCGGTAGTGGAAGCCGTACATCCGCTCGGCCCGTCGCCGGAACCAGACGACGGGGTCGAACGGGCTGAGGACGGCGTCCGCGGTCAGGCGACGGGGGACCCGGGCGTCGGCGTGCATCCAGGCGCGCTCGCCCCATCCCTCGACGGTGACCGGGACGAGCTCCCCGGCGGCGACGAGTTCGGCGATCGCGGCAGCGGTGTCGTCGGAGCGCAGTCGGAAGTAGTCGGCGATGTCGGCGCGGGTGCCGATGCCGAGCGCACGGGCGGACCGGCGGACGAGCTCCCGGATCGCGACGGGCCGTGCGGGTGCCGTCTCGAGGGTCCCCGCGGGCAGGACCTGCTCGGGCAGCGCGTACACGCGTTCGAACCCGGACCGCCCGGCGCTCACGACGTCGCCCCAGCGGAACATCTGCTCGAGTCCGAGCTTGACGTCGCTCCAGCCCCACCACGGCCCGCGGCGGACGTTCGACTCGTGCTCGACCGCGCTCGCCGGCATCGGTCCCTCGGCCCGGAGCAACGCCTGGAGTTCGCGGCGGACGCCCTCGGTCCGGGTGACGCTCTCGACCCGGGTGGGCCAGGAGTCCCGGTCGCGCAGCGCGTCCATCCGCCACCGGAAGAGCGGGAGGTCGGCGCGGTCGACGAACGCTGCCTCGTGTGCCCAGTACTCGGCGTAGGGGCCGCGCTTCGCCATGGTCAGCCGGTCGAGCGTCGTCTTGTCGTACGCACCGAGCCGGGCGAAGAGCGGGAGGTAGTGGCTGCGCTCGAAAACGTTCACCGAGTCGATCTGGAGCAGGCCGAGCCGAGCGAAGCCGGCGTTCAGCGCCCGGGTCGAGACGGAGTCCGCCGGCGGCTGCCCGAACCCCTGGGCAGCAAGTGCGACACGGCGGGCCTCGGCAGCGGAGAGCGTGGTCCTGACCATGCGCACGACGCTACCGATCGCCGCCGACACCGCACGTACCCCGGCGTATGCCGCATCTGGTACCTGTCGGTCAGCACATCGATACACTCCAGGAATGGCATGGGGCAGAAAGCAGCAACCGACGCATCCCGACCCCGTGGTCGAGGACTCGGTCCCGATGGGCATGCGCATCGCGGGTGCCTGGTCGTGGCGGATCCTCGTGGTCATCGGCGTGATCGCGGTCTTCATCTGGCTGATGACGATCTTCAGTCAGATCCTCATCCCGTTCCTCGTCGGCATCGTCGTGTCCGCGCTGCTCGTGCCGATCTCGAACTGGATGCAGCGACACCACGTGCCGAAGTGGCTGGCGGTCGTGATCAGCCTGCTCGGCGGGCTGGCAGCGATCGGTGCGCTCGTGTGGCTCGTCGTCGACCAGATCATCGCGTCGTACCCGTCACTCCGTGACCGAACCGTCGACCAGTACGCGAACATCAAGGACCTCGTCCTGAACTCCGGCCTCGGCATCACGCAGAGCGACGTCAACGGTTGGCTGGACGACGGCACGAAGTGGCTGCAGGACAACTCGGCGTCGATCCTGTCCGGCGTCGCGAGCGCGGGTTCCGGCGCCACGCACGTGTTCGAGGCGCTCTTCATCATCCTGTTCACCACGATCTTCCTGCTCATCGACGGCAAGAACGTCTGGCGCTGGGCCGTCCGGCTCTTCCCGAAGAAGGCCCGTGCGACCGTCGACGGCGCCGGTGTCGCCGGGTGGATCACCCTGACGAGCTTCATCCGCGTGCAGATCTTCGTCGCGTTCGTCGACGCGGTCGGCATCGGCCTCGGTGCGTTCATCGTCGGACTGTTCTTCGGCGGGATGCCGCTCGTCATCCCGATCGCCGCGTTCGTCTTCCTCGGCGCGTTCATCCCCGTGGTCGGTGCGATCGTCACCGGCTTCCTCGCCGTCTTCGTCGCGTTGATCTTCAACGGGCCGGTCGCCGCGGTGCTCGTGCTCGCCGTCGTCCTGCTCGTGCAGCAGATCGAGGGGCACATCCTCCAGCCGCTCGTGATGGGGAACGCCGTCAAGGTGCACCCGCTCGCCGTCGTCCTCGGCGTCACGGCGGCGTCCGGGCTCGCGGGCATCGCCGGGGCGTTCTTCGCCGTCCCGCTGATCGCCACCGTGAACACCATGGTCATGACGATCGCGAGCGGTCGGTGGCGCGGACTCGACTCCGAGCACGTGCTCGAAGCGACCCCGAAGCGTGGCCAGCACGGGCAACTCCAGCTCCGCCGGGGCCGTCGCCACAAGGTCGGCGACCCGGTCCCCGCGCCGGGCAGCAAGCCGGAACCCACCGCGGCTGAGGGCACTGCCAGCACCAACTGACGTCACGGGTTCGTCACGAGCGTCCGGACCGAGGATGATGGGACGGTGACCGACACGACTACGCCGCTGATCCCCACGCTCGACGACATCGAGAAGGCGCGCGAGACGATCGCCGGGGTCGCACGGGTCACGCCGATGGAGACGTCGCAGTTCCTCGCGGAGCTGCTCGGATCACCGGTGCACCTCAAGTGCGAGAACCTGCAGCGGACCGGTGCGTACAAGGTCCGCGGGGCGTACAACCGCCTGTCGACCCTCACGCCGGAGCAGCGCGCCGCGGGCGTCGTCGCCGCGAGCGCGGGCAACCACGCGCAGGGCGTCGCCCTCGCCGCCCGTGAGCTCGGCATCCCCGCCACGATCTTCACCCCGGTCGGTGTCGCACTGCCGAAGCTGCAGGCCACACGGCACTACGGCGCCGAGGTCGTCCTCCGTGGCCACTCCGTCGAGGAAGCCCTGAGCGCCGCCAAGGACTTCGCGGCCCGGACCGGCGCGGTCTTCATCCCGCCGTTCGACCACCCCGCCGTGATCGCCGGCCAGGGCACCCTCGGCCTCGAGATCCTCGACCAGGTGCCCGACGCGGACACCGTCATCGTGCCGATCGGCGGCGGCGGGGTCATCGCAGGCATCGCCCTCGCCGTGAAGGGCGTCGCCGAGCGCCTCGGACGCCCGATCCGCGTGATCGGCGTCCAAGCCGAGAACGCCGCCGCCTACCCGAGCTCGCTCGAGGCGGGCGAGCCGGTCACGGTCACCACGAAGCCGACGATCGCGGACGGCATCGCCGTGGCGCGCCCCGGCGACCTGAACTTCCCGATCATCCGCGACCTCGTCGACGACATCGTCACGGTGTCCGACGACGACGTCGCCCGTGCGCTCCTGGTGCTCCTCGAGCGCGCCAAGCTCGTCGTCGAGCCGGCCGGTGCGGTGGGCGTCGCGGCGATCATGTCGGGTGCGGTGCGGGACACGGGCCGCACCGTCGTGCTGCTCAGCGGGGGCAACATCGACCCGCTCATGATGGAGCGTGTGATCACCCGCGGTCTCGTCGCGGCGTCGCGCTACATCGGCATCCGGATCATGCTGCCGGACCGCCCGGGGCAGCTCGCACGCGTCTCGCAGGTCATCTCCGACGCGGGCGCGAACGTCGTCGAGGTGCTGCACACCCGCCACGGCCAGGGCCTCGTGATCAACGAGGTCGCGCTCGACCTCTCGATCGAGGCGCGCGGCCCGGAGCACGCGCAGGAGGTCATCCACCGGCTGCGCGAGGTGGGCTTCCGTCCGGAGCTGCTGGAGCACTGAAACGAGACCCCAGAACGGACTGGAGGCGCGGGGGGGGGGGGGCCCCCCCCCCCCCCGCCGGGGGGGGGGGGCCCCCCGGCCCCCCCCCGACCGGGGGGGGCGCGCGGCCGTCGGGCCCCCGACCGCGCTCGCCGATGC
>NZ_JBEPKX010000009.1:0-133417 GCF_040544915.1 Curtobacterium sp. 1544 | reverse complement strand
CAGCGACCCGCTCGGCGGTGTCGGCTGCGGCGGCCTCGTCGATCTTGGGGACCATCAGCCGCGCGTGGTGCCGGGTGATCGCGCCTGCGTCGCCCCCCCCCCCGGGCCTCCAGGCGGTTGCCACTGCGCGCGGGGCGCGACCCGCTGTCGGGTCAGCGCGTCGGCGTCTGCTGCGCGGTCAGTGCTCCAGCGTCTGCTGCGCATCCGAGGCGTCGAGGACGGCCGTCGAGGAGGTCGTGACCGGGACCTCGGCGGGGCGACGGTTGGTGCGGGTGCGGTGCGAGCTGAGCTCGTCGTTCTGAGCGGTCATGCTGGGTGTCCTGGGGGTGTGGGAAACGGTGTCGGTGGGAAGCCGACAGCAGCACGGTACCTCTTCGTCAGGACAAAGCGACAATCCCCCGTGGGGGTGTCACTCTCCTTGCAACCGTCAGTGGAACCAGTCCTGCTCGCGGATGTCGCGGAGCGCCTGCCGCCGGACCTCCGGGTCGAGCGTCATGACGTACACGGTGCCGCCGAGGTGGTCGACCTCGTGCTGCAGCGCCTCGGCCATGAGTCCGGTGCCCTCGAGCACCACCTCGGCCCCGTCGACGTCGACGCCACGGACCTTCGCGTACGGGTACCGGCGCGTCGGGTACGACAGGCCGGGCACGGAGAGGCAGCCCTCGTCCATGAGCTCCGGCTCGCCCGAGACCTCGACGATCTCCGGGTTGAGGACGTAGCCGACCTCGCCGTCCACGTTGTAGGAGAAGGCGCGGAGGCCGACACCGATCTGGGGTGCGGCGACGCCGGCGCGGCCGGGCTCCTTGACGGTGTCGATGAGGTCCTGCACGAGGTCGCGGATTCCCGAGGTCCCGAGTGCGTCGGGCCGGATCGGGTCGGACGGCGAACGGAGGACGGGGTCGCCGAACAGGCGGATGGGACGGACGGTCACGTTACTGCAGCACCACCAGGAGGTCGCCGGCGTCCACCTGCTGGGTCGCCGGGATCGCGAGACGGCCGACGGTGCCCGACACGGGCGCCGTGATGGCCGCTTCCATCTTCATCGCCTCGATGCTCGCCACGGCCTGACCGGCCTCGACGACGTCACCGACGGCGACCTTGAGCGTCACGACACCGGAGAACGGTGCCGCGACGTGCTTCGGGTCGGACTGGTCCGCCTTCTCGGCGGCCTTCGTCTCGACCTCGATCGAGCGGTCGCGGACGTACACCGGGCGGAGCTGCCCGTTCATCGTCGCCATGACCGTGCGGACGCCGCGGTCGTCGGCCTCGCCGATCGCCTCGAGCCCGACGAAGAGGTTCACGCCCTTGCCGAGCGGCACGGTGTGCTCCTGGCCGGGGCGGAGGCCGTAGAGGTAGTCGACGGTCGGGAGGACCGACAGGTCGCCGTACTGCTCGCGGACGCTCTCGAACTGCTTCGTGGGCTGCGGGAACAGCAGGCGGTTGAGCGCGCTCCGACGTTCCGGGCCTGCTGTGGTCAGGTTGGCCCGCTCGGCGTCCGGCACCGGCGTGATCTCGAGCCGGACGTCTCGGCCCTCGAGCACCTTCGAACGGAACGGCTCTGGCCAGCCACCCGGCAGGTCGCCGAGCTCGCCGGCCATGAAGCCGATCACGGAGTCCGGGATGTCGTACTTCTGCGGGTTCTGCTCGAAGTCCACCGGGTCCGCGTTGACGGCCGCCAGCTGCAGCGCCAGGTCGCCGACGACCTTCGAGGACGGCGTGACCTTGGTCGGGCGCCCGAGGATACGGTTCGCCGCGGCGTACCAGTCCTCCACCTGCTCGAAGCGGTCGCCGAGCCCGAGGGCGATGGCCTGCTGGCGGAGGTTCGACAGCTGGCCGCCCGGGATCTCGTGCTGGTACACGCGACCGGTCGGCCCGGGCAGCCCGGACTCGAACGGGGCGTACGCCCGACGCACGGCCTCCCAGTACGGCTCGAGGTCGCCGACCGCGGTCAGCGAGATGCCGGTGTCGCGCTCGGTGTGCGCGAGGGCCGCGACGAGGGCGGACATGCTCGGCTGGCTCGTCGTGCCGGCCATCGGCGCCGCGGCGACGTCCACCGCGTCGGCACCGGCCCGGGCGGCCGCCAGGAGTGTCGCGAGCTGCCCACCGGCGGTGTCGTGCGTGTGCACGTGCACGGGCTGGTCGAACCGCTCGCGCAGCGCGGTGACGAGCTTCTCGGCCGCACCGGCGCGGAGGAGCCCGGCCATGTCCTTGATGCCGATGACGTGCGCGCCGGCCTCGACCATCTGCTCCGCCAGGCGGAGGTAGTAGTCGAGCGTGTAGAGGTCCTCCGCCGGGTCGAGGAGGTCGGCGGTGTAGCAGAGCGCGGCCTCGGCGACGGCCGTGTCGGTCGCCAGGACGGCCTCGAGGGCCGGACGGAGCTGGCTGACGTCGTTCAGGGCGTCGAACACGCGGAAGACGTCGACGCCCGTCGCGGCGGCCTCGGCGACGAACGCGTCGGTGACCTCGGTCGGGTACGGCGTGTAGCCCACGGTGTTGCGGCCGCGGAGCAGCATCTGGATCGGGATGTTCGGCATCGCCTCGCGCAGGGACGCCAGGCGCTCCCAGGGGTCCTCGCCGAGGAAACGCAGGGCGACGTCGTACGTGGCACCGCCCCAGGCCTCCACGCTGAGCAGCTGCGGGGTGAGCCGGGCCACGTGCGGTGCGACGGCGACGAGGTCCTTCGTGCGGACGCGGGTGGCGAGGAGGGACTGGTGGGCGTCGCGCATCGTCGTCTCGGTGACGGCGAGGGCAGTCTCGTCGCGCAGGGCCTTCGCCCAGGCGCTCGGGCCGAGCTCGCGGAGCAGGTCGCGCTGGCCGGCGGGCACGGGCGCCGTCAGGTCGAGGGCGGGGAGCTTCTCGCTCGGCTCGACCGTCTGCGGACGCCGCTCGCCGTTCGGCTTGTTGACGGTGACGTCGGCGAGCCAGTTCAGGACCTTCGTGCCGCGGTCCTTCGAGACGTGGCCGCTGAACAGCTGCGGGCGCTCCTCGATGAACTTCGTCGAGACGTCACCGCGGGCGAAGTCCGGGTCCTCGAGGACGGCCTGCAGGAACGGGATGTTCGTGCTGACGCCGCGGATGCGGAACTCGGCGAGGGCACGCTTCGCACGGGCGACCGCCGCCGGGAAGTCCCGTCCGCGGCAGGTCATCTTCGCGAGCATCGAGTCGAAGTGCGGGCTGATCTGCGCGCCGGTGGCGACCGTGCCGCCGTCGAGGCGCACGCCCGCGCCACCGGGGCTGCGGTACGTCGTGATGCGGCCGGTGTCCGGGCGGAAGCCCTGCGTCGGGTCCTCCGTCGTGATGCGCGTCTGCAGTGCCGCACCGTGCACGCTGACGGTGTCCTGCGACAGGCCGAGGTCGCCGAGGGTCTGCCCGGCGGCGATCCGCATCTGGGACTGCACGAGGTCGACGTCGGTCACCTCTTCGGTGACGGTGTGCTCGACCTGGATGCGCGGGTTCATCTCGATGAAGACGTGCTGGCCGGCCCGCTCGCCCTCGGTGTCGAGGAGGAACTCCACCGTTCCGGCGTTCACGTACCCGATGGAACGGGCGAAGGCGACGGCGTCGCGGTGCAGCGCCTGCGCGATCGACGGGTCGAGGTTCGGCGCCGGCGCGATCTCGACGACCTTCTGGTTCCGGCGCTGGACCGAGCAGTCCCGCTCGAACAGGTGGATCGTGCCCGCGTCGGTGCCCGTGGCGTCGGCGAGGATCTGCACCTCGATGTGGCGCGGCCGGATGACGGCCTGCTCGAGGAACATCGTCGGGTCCCCGAAGGCGCTGTCGGCCTCGCGCATGGCCTCCTCGAGCGCGGCACGCAGTTCGGGCTTCGTCTCGACCCGGCGCATGCCACGGCCGCCGCCACCGGCGACGGCCTTCGCGAACACCGGGAAGCCGATGGCGTCCGCGCCGGCGATGAGTTCGTCGATGTCGCGGCTCGCCGGGGTGCTCGCGAGGACCGGGACACCGGCCGCGATCGCGTGCTCCTTCGCGGTCACCTTGTTGCCGGCCATCTCGAGCACGTGCTCGCCCGGGCCGATGAAGGTGATGCCGTTCGCGGCCGCGGCGGCGGCGAGCTCCGGGTTCTCCGAGAGGAAGCCGTACCCCGGGTAGATCGCGTCCGCGCCGGACTCGAGCGCCACGCGGACGATCTCCGAGACGTCGAGGTAGGCACGCACGGGGTGCCCGCGTTCCCCGATCAGGTACGCCTCGTCCGCCTTGAGACGGTGCAGGGAGTTGCGGTCCTCGTACGGGTAGACGGCGACGGTCTGCGCCCCCAGCTCGTACGCGGCACGGAATGCACGGATGGCGATCTCGCCACGGTTGGCGACCAGGATCTTGCTGAACACGAGGTCCCTTTCAGCCCGGGTTGAGGTGAGACAACCCTACTGGCGGTAACGTTGCTGACCGTGCATGTACTCAGCGTGAGCTCCCTCAAGGGTGGTGTCGGCAAGACGACGGTGACGCTCGGCCTGACTTCGGCCGCGTTCGCCAAGGGACTGCGCACGCTGGTGGTGGATCTCGACCCGCAGTCGGACGTCTCGACCGGCCTCGACATCAACCTCTCGGGCCACCTCAACGTGGCCGACGTGCTCGAGAACCCGAAGGAGAAGATCGTCCGTCAGGCGATCGCCCCGTCCGGCTGGACGAAGGGCTCCCAGGGCAAGATCGACGTCATGGTCGGATCGCCCTCGGCCATCAACTTCGACGGGCCGCACCCGTCCATCCGGGACATCTGGAAGCTCGAAGAGGCGCTCGCAAACGTCGAGCAGGACTACGACCTCGTCCTCATCGATTGCGCGCCGTCCCTGAACGCGCTCACCCGCACCGCCTGGGCCGCGTCCGACCGCGTGACGGTCGTCACCGAGCCGGGACTCTTCTCCGTGGCCGCCGCCGACCGTGCCCTCCGCGCGATCGAGGAGATCCGCCGCGGCCTGTCCCCCCGCCTGCAGCCGCTCGGCATCATCGTGAACCGTGCCCGCGTGCAGTCGCTCGAGCACCAGTTCCGCATCAAAGAGCTCCGGGACATGTTCGGCCCGCTCGTGCTCTCGCCGCAGCTGCCCGAGCGCACGTCGCTGCAGCAGGCGCAGGGTGCCGCGAAGCCCCTGCACGTGTGGCCCGGCGAGTCGGCGCAGGAGATGGCGCGGAACTTCGACCAGCTGCTCGAGCGCATCATGCGCACGGGCAAGATCGGCCCCTACGCCGAGGGCGGCGCCGCGTAGCGTCCGGCTCCGGGCCCGCCCGGCCCCGGCCCGCTCGGCCTCGCCGAGCGGGCCTTTTTCGTCGCGCTCGGGCGCCGGAACCGACCGTTTGTGTCCGCTCGGCGTCTGGCGCGCGGCGTGTTCTGCCCACTCGCCGTCGCGTCGCCTGCCCGGTCAGGTCCGTCGGGCGCGGCACGCGCGACGCCCGCACCGGTCGACTGCCTGGAGGCGCGGGTCACCTCCGCCACCCACGCGCACCTCCGGCCCAGACCGAGCGGGCGGAACACGCCACGGGTCGTCCGCCGAACGGGCACGAACTACCGGTCGGCGCCGCCGAGCGTGACGTATTCGGCCCGCTCGGCGCGGAAGACGCTCGGCGCAGGGACTACGAAGCGCGGGACGCCCGGCGGGCAGCCAGCTCGTCGTCGGGGTCGGCCGCGGGCGTTGCGTCGAGCTCGACGAGGGAGCTCTCGACCTCGCGCAGGACCTTGCCCACCGCGATGCCGAACACACCCTGGCCACGAGAGACCAGGTCGATGACCTCGTCGTCGGAGGTGCACAGGTAGACCGAGGCGCCGTCGGACATCAGCGTCGTCTGGGCGAGGTCCGACACGCCCGACTCGCGGAGCTGGTTCACGGCGGTGCGGATCTGCTGGAGGGAGATGCCCGTGTCGAGCAGGCGCTTCACGAGCTTGAGCACGAGGATGTCGCGGAACCCGTAGAGCCGCTGCGACCCGGAGCCGGCGGCCCCACGGATCGTCGGCTCGACGAGCTCGGTGCGGGCCCAGTAGTCGAGCTGGCGGTACGAGATGCCGGCGGCACGGGCAGCGACGGTGCCGCGGTACCCGTTCTGCTCGTCGTGCTCGGGCAGGCCGTCGGTGAAGAGCAGCCCGAGGTCGTACCGGGTCATCTCCGACTCGGTGCCGGGGGTGTCGTTCCCACTCATCAGGCTGCCTTCCACGACGATCGAGCTCTCATCCGAACGTTCAATGACGGGTTGAGAGTTGTTCCGAGGTCCACGGTAGCGACTCGAACCGCTCCGGCGCGGGACATCCGACTCGGCGCGTCCGGCGTGTCGAGGATACGCCTCACGAGGTCATGCGTCGAGACGCCCGATCGCCGTCCGGATGAGGTTCGACCGGATCACTTCGAGGTGCCCGGCGATCTCCCGCGCGAGCTCGGTGGCCTTCGCTCGCGAGGTCGCGTCGCCGCGGCGGGACACCGGCATGAGGGCCGACTCGATGAGCCCGACCTCTCGCTCGGCGACGCTGCGCATGGCGCGGAGGTGTCGCGGCTCGATGCCGGTGCGCTGGAGTTCGACGAGTGCCTTGAGCACACCGACGGCATCCTCGCCGTAGGTGTCGGCGGCGGGCAGCAGCGAGGCGGAGACCGCGTCGGCGAGGAGCATCGGCGACGCCCCGGCCGCGCGGACGGTCTCGTCGCGGGTGTAGCGGCGTTCACGTCCGAGGATCGACGGCTTCGGCGCATCGCCACCACCGGGGAGGACGGGGTCGCGGCCGGCATCGAGGTCAGCGAGGTAGTCCTTGATGACCTTGAGCGGGAGGTAGTGATCGCGCTGCAGGCCCAGGATGACCCGGAGCCGTTCGAGGTCCGCTGCCGAGAACTTCCGGTAGCCGCTGGCGGTCCGGATCGGCGTGACGAGCTCGCGTTCCTCGAGGAACCGCAGCTTCGAGCTCGACAGGTCCGGGAACTCCGGTTTGAGGCGTGCGAGGACCTGCCCGATCGTGAGCAGGTCCGGTACCGCGGACCCCGCCCGGGCCGCGGAGGACCGTGCGGCCACTACGCGTTCGCCAGGCGCGCCAGGTCGACCCGGGAGGCGTAGAAGGTGAGGCGGAACTTGCCGACCTGCACCTCGGACCCGTCGGTGAGCGGCGCTTCGTCGATGCGGTCACCGTCGAAGTACGTGCCGTTGAGCGATCCGTTGTCCTTCACGCTGAAGGCGGTGCCGTGGCGGAGGAACTGCGCGTGCTTGCGCGACACGGTGACGTCGTCGAGGAAGATGTCGGCGTCGGGGTGTCGCCCCGCCGTGGTGACGTCCGAGTCGAGGAGGAACCGCGCACCGACGTTCGGGCCACGACGGACCACGAGCAGCGCCGACCCGGAGGGCAGGGCATTGATCGCCTCACGCTCCTCGGCGGACACACCGGACTCGGCGGTCAGCGCCGCGCCCATGTCCATGCTGAAGGTCAGTGTGGTGTCGACCAGCCGCTGCTCAGGGGTCTTCTGACCGTCCGGCTGCGGGACCACTGGTTCTGGCATCGTGGACCTCCTCCTCTTGGCGCACCAGCGTATCGGAAACGAGCGACCGAACGGGAGCCCCGAACGGGGCTGGGGACAACTCGGCAGAACGCGTACAGCGAACGTACCGTGAACACGGAGCCCACGGCAGTGGAGCCGGGATCAAGAGGACTGGAGGCGGGGTGCCAGCTGGCACCGTGCCTCCAGTCCGTCACTTGGTGACGTCCTCCAGGATCTGCTTGATCTCGGAGTCCTTGAGCTTCACCCAGGGCGAGCCGTCCGGATCGCTCGTGGAGGCCTCGGGGCTCTCCCCCGTGTTCCACCACTTCGCCTGGTACGGGACGCCGTCGAACAGGACCCGCGCGCCGGTGTCGTACTGCTTCGTGCCGGACCAGGCGTCGTACGTGCCGCTCGGCAGGGTGACCTGCTTGACCGGCTTCTCGCCCTTCAGGACCGGACCGACGAGCTGCCACGGCGTCTCGTAGGCGCTCAGCACCGGGTCGTCGGGCAGGTCGCCGGACGTCCACCACTTCGCCTCGTAGACGTTCTGGTGCCAGACGACCTTCGTGCCCTCGAGGTACGAGGCGTCCGAGCTCCACACCGGGTACGGGCTGGTGGAGGGGTTGTCCGTCGGCTGCACGGTCGCCGAGGGCTCCGCCTTCGTGACGTCCGACGCGGCCGCCACGATCCCGCCGGTGAAGCCCTTGCCGAGGACGTCCGCGTACAGCACGCCGTTCTGGTCGACGCCGGAGCAGGAGTTCGACACCGTCGACAGGTTGACGTAGTTCGAGCCGCACGTGGTGTCCCGGTTGAGCGACCACATCGACATCCGACCGAGCCCGCGGTCCCGTGCCCAGGTGTTGAGCTTCTTCGCGTCGGCGAGGGTGAACACCTCGTCCTGGATGTCGTTCTGGCCGATCATCGGCGTCGCGCCGACCTTGTGCCAGAGCGTCGCGTCGGAGAGCGGGGTCCCGGCGCGCTCGTACAGGACGCCGAGCTGGCGCTGGACCTCCTGCAGGGTCTGCACCGAGGCGGAGTACATGCTCTGGCTCGCACCCTTGCCCTGGCCGTAGTCCATCGTCATCGCGTTCACACCGGCGAGGTCGACCCCGGCCTTGAGGAACTGCGCGACCGCGGTCGTGCCGTCGCTCGTCAGCCCGGACGGGGCGGCCGGCAGCGTGAGCCACACGGCGAGCGGGTGGCCCGCTGCCCGGCGCTGCTCCTGGAGCGCGGCCACCGCGGCGGCCCGACGCTTCCCCGCGTCGTGGTTCGTGAGGTCGTCGCCCTCGACGTCGTAGTCGACCGTGCTGACGTCGTAGCGCTTCACGACGGACTCGTACGCGCTCACCAGATCCGAGCCGTTCGTGCACGTCGTGGCGAGCTCGTCGTTCGCCAGGCCACCGAAGGAGACGCCGACCTCCCCCTTCTGCTGCTGCAGGCGGGCGATGCGACGGTCGAGGTCGAGCGCGTCCGACGCGCCCTGCATCGAGTACGCCGAACCCCAGGTCGGGGTGCAGGCGTCGTCGTGGTCGGCGACCACGAAGGACAGCATGACGTCGCGGCCCTTGGCGGACTTCACGTCCTCGAACGCGAACGTCGGCGTGGCGGTGACGTCGGTGTAGGCGGCGAACCAGGACTGCTCGGTCTCGGCGGCCTGGGCGGACTGCCAGCGGTCGAAGCCGACGTACCCGGCGGTGGCGAGGGCGGCGGTGAGCACGACGGCGATGCCGACGCGCACCGGGGACAGTCGTCTGGTGGCGGCCATCAGGCGGCGCTCCGTTCATCCGTGGTGGTCGTGGGGATCGACGTGGTCACGACGGCAGCCCCGACGACGTCCGCGTGGTGACGGACCGGCATGGTCTTGCCGCGGTGTCCGAAGTAGAGGACGGCGCGCCAGTCCTCGGTGACGGGCTCGGGCTCGGGCAGCAGACCCTTGCGGGCACGCTTCCGTTCGGTCCGAGCCGCCTTCGCCGCAGAGCGTCGCGCCGCCCGGGCCGACGGGTCGTAGTACATCCACTTCGTGGCCCACAGCCACACGTCGACGACCGAGTTCCAGATCCCGATGTAGGCGACGATCGCGTACAGGGCGAGCACGGCGTTGAAGGCGGCGAACACCGCGTTGCCCCAGTTCTGCGCCCCGTAGTCACGCACGAACGTGAACACCGAGAAGACGACCATGGCGTACGGCGCGAGGACGTACAGCGCCGGCGACGCCGTGCGGTCCCGGACCTTCGGCGTGCGTGCGAACGGGATCTTCTTCGCCGTGAGCGCCTGCTGGATGCTCTTCAGGACACCGGCGACGTTCACCGGCATGAGGATGAGGTTGAACCCGTAGATGCGCAACACGTCCGTGCGCTTGTACCCGCAGTACTTGAGGTCGCTCGACAGGAGCCAGAAGTACGGCAGGGCGGCGAGGAGCACCATCGGGCTGAGCAGCCGCGAGTCGTACGGGTAGGCCAGCAGGAAGATCAGGCCGAAGGATGCCCAGGCGATCGACGCCATGTAGTTGACGCGCAGGGACATCTCGACGATGCCGACCCGCTCCCCGCGGGCACGACGCTCGCGGACCTGGCGGATGTACTTCGGCAGGATGAGCAGCCCGCCGTTGGCCCAACGACGGCGCTGGACGATGAGCGAACCGAAGTCCGGCGGGGTCGCGCTGTAGGACAGGCGCTCGGGGTAGTTCACGAGCGTCCAGCCGTGCATGCCGAGGTCGACGCTCGACTCGGTGTCCTCGATGACCGTGCGGTCCTGCACGTAGCGCTTCACCTCGAAGCCGCCGACGGTCTCGACCTCCTCGATGTCGCGGAGCGCCCGGGTGCGGATGACCGCGTTCGCGCCGACCCAGAAGGTCGCGTTGTGGCGGGACATGCCCTGGTGGAGGATGTGCTGGATGTCCGTGGTGGCACCGGCGAGCCGCTCGATGCGGGTGGCCGCGCCGCGGAACGACGAGTACGGCGTCTGCGTCACGGCGACGCGGGCGTTCTCCGGCTGCTCGAGGAAGTAGACCAGGCGCAGGCAGTAGTCGCGCAGCAGGACCGAGTCGGCGTCGAGCGTGAGGATGTAGTCGGACGAGGGGACCACCAGGTCGGCGACCGCTGGGTCGGACACGGTGCGCAGGATGGTGCCGGACGCGGTCTCCTCGAACGCGTAGGAACCGCCGAGCAGCCCGATGTAGGCGTTGAGGTTCATCGCCTTGTTCGCCTCGTCGGAGAGGTTCGCGTACCGCTTCCGCTCGAAGGTCGTGATCTCGGCGGTGAACGTCCACGCCAGGCGACGCTGCAGTTCGAGCGCGCGGGCGGAGGTGATCTCACTGAAGGACTCCCCCGCGTCGACGGCGTCGACGATCGCGGCCTCGAGCGCCTCGGAGGTCAGGCGGAACTCGTCGGCGAGCCCGACCAGGACCTGGTCGTGGAAGAAGTGGTCCACGTGGTCGAGGACCTCGTGCTCACGGGCGTGGCGGCGGAGCCAGGCATCGGCCCAGCGGTGGTGCTCGACGAGGTTGCGCAGGCCGTCGACGCTCGCGAACGGTGCCGCGGCGGCCTCGACCTCGGCGGAGAGCAGGGCTTCCTGGAAGCGCTGCGACGGCGCCGCGAGCTGGTTCTGGATCGTGGTGGCGACCGCACGGGTCCGCTCGAGCTTGTCGAGGGTCTCCGGGTCGGTCGGGAAGGGGTTGTCGTCGACGAGCAGCACGACGCGCAGCGACGGGTACTCCTGCAGCGCAGCCGACCACAGCGTGGTGGCGACGACGTCGGGCTCCTCGGCGTAGCTCGGCACGAGGACCGTCATCGGCGACTCGTGGCCCTCGGCGAAGTGCCGGTCGAGCTCGGCGCGCGGGACCCGGACGTGGGTCGCGAACCGCTCCATCGCACCCTGGCGGGCGACCAGGTGCATGAGCGCGGAGAAGGTCAGGAACGTGACGACGACCAGGTACGAGATCGCCTCGGTGGTGAAGCGGAAGCTCTCGGCGCCGTAGTCCAGGAACTGACGGATCACGGTGTACACGACGTAGGCGAGCCAGAACGCGATCGTCAGGATGATCGCGACGCGGCCGGAGACGAGCTTCCGGTCGGAGGGGCGTTCGTGCAGGGTGTCGAGCGGGCGGGTACGACGCTCGGAACCCCACTGGCGACGGCGCGCGGGAGCGCCGTCATGCAGTTCGGGCATGACAGTCCTTCGTTCCGCTGGACCAGCGCGCCATCGGGTCGGGCACTGTCGGGGAGTCCGTGCGGTCGACTCCGAACGTATGGGGACAGACCGAACGGTGCAGACACCCGGACGGGGGGTTTTGGGCGTGCCGTGCGGGAAACCGCACGATGTTGCGGGGCGCACGTCCAGCGCGTGTCGCTGCCGGTCGCGCGGGCCCGGTCGTGCGGGTGGTCCGGGCGTTCTGCCTGGAGGCACGGCTCGGCTTCGCCACGCCGGTCGCGTTGGTCGGGTCGGTCGCGTGGGTCGCGTCGGTCGGGTCGGTCGCGGTGGTCGCGCAACACGCCGCTCACGTCCCCCGAGGGCGCACGAACCGCCGCCCCGCGGGCTCGCGGGCGGCAGAACGCGCGACCTCGGGCGGCCGTCCGGCGAGCACCCCTGGACTCCGAACGGGCGGAACGTGCCGCTCGCGTTCGGCGAGCGGGCGGATTTGCCCGGCGAGCGACGCCGAGCGTGACGTATTTCGCCCGCTCGCGAGCGGCGCCGATCGTGGCGTACTTCGCACGCTCGGGGTCGAGCTGGACGGTCAGCGGCCGCGGGCGAGGAGCCAGAGCAGGTACGGCGCGCCGATGACACCCGTCACGACGCCGACCGGCAGCGCGTTGCCCGGGATCGCGAACTGCGCGATGAGGTCGCTCGCGAGGGTGATCGCCGCACCGACCGCGGCGGTCGGACCGAGTGCGACCCGGCCTCCCCCGACGAGCCGGCGGGCGATCGGCGCCGCCATCAGCGCGACGAACGACACCGGCCCCGCGGTCGCCACGGCCGCAGCCGTCAGGCACACCGCCGTGAGCAGGAGCAGGACCTTCGCCCGGTTCGGCCGCAGCCCGAGCCCGGAGGCGACCTCGTCCCCGAGGGTCAGGACGGTCAGCCGCGGGGACTGCAGGAGCGCGAGCGCCATGAGCACGACGAACGCGATCGCGAGCACACCGACGAGGTTCCGGTCGACGGCGTTCAGGCTGCCGGAGAGCCAGAGGAGTGCGGTCCCCGCCTGGGTGACGGTGCCGCTGGTGAGCATCCACCCGGTGATGCTCAGGCAGATCGCGGCGACGCCGATGCCCACGAGGACGACCCGGTTGCCGGTGATCCCCCGCCGCCACGCGAGTCCGGCGATGACGAGCGACACCACCAGGGCGCCGACGAGCACCACCGAGAACAGGGTCCCGCCGCTCGCACCGAACAGGACGATCGCGGTCAGCCCCGAGGCGCTCGCACCCGACGTGATGCCGATGACGTCCGGGCTCGCGATCGGGTTCCGGACGACGCTCTGCACGATGCCCCCGGCGACGGCGAGCGAGGCGCCGACGAGGATCGCGCCGAACACCCGGGGGCCGCGGAGCTGTCCGATGACGAAGTCCGAGATCGTGTCGCCGTGCCCGACCAGCGCACCGGCGACCTGCACGGGCGACAGCGGGATCTCGCCGACCCCGAGGCCGACGAGCACGAGGGCGACCAGGAGCACGAGTACGGCGACGAGGACGAGGAACTCGCGGCGCACCGCGGTGACCCGGACGCGACTCACAGGCCCTTCACCGCCCGCGAGCGCACGAGCCAGATGAACACCGGGGCGCCGATGAGGGCGGTGACGATGCCGACCTGCAGCTCCCCCGGGTACGCCACGACGCGTCCGATGACGTCGGCCACGAGGAGCAGCGCCGGCGACACGATGGCGGAGAGCAGGATCGTCCAGCGGTGGTCCGGCCCGCTCAGGCGCCGGACGGCGTGCGGGACGGCGAGGCCGATGAACGCGATCGGTCCGGCGGCGGCGACGGCCGACCCGGCGAGCAGGACGGTGACGACGCCCCCGATCGCGCGGACCAGCACGACCCGCTGCCCGAGCGACGCGGCGAGCTCGTCGCCGAGTGCGAGCGTGTTGAGCGACCGACCGAGGGCGAACGCGATCGCCAGACCGACGAGGACGGGGACGGTGATGACACCCGCGGTGCCGAGGTCCTTCCCCGCGAGCGCACCGACCTGCCAGAACCGCAGCTGGTCGAGCAGGCTCTGGCTCGTCACGAGCACGGCGGTGGTGATCGACGACAGTGCGGCGGCCACCACGGCACCGGCCAGGGCGAGGCCGACCGGTGAGAGTCCGCGACGGGCGACGGCCGCGATCCCGTAGACGAGGAGTGCCGCCAGGGCAGCTCCGACGAACGCGAACGGCAGGTACGCCGCGGTGCCGCTGACGCCGAAGAGCGCGATCCCGGCGACGACCGCCAGGGTCGCCCCGGAGTTGATGCCGAGCACGCTGGGGTCGGCGAGGGGGTTGCGCGTGACGCCCTGCATGACCGCCCCGGCGACCCCGAGGGCCGATCCGGCGAGGAGCCCGACGACCGTGCGGGGCACCCGGTTCCCGAGGACGATGAGCCCGATCTCGTCGTTGCGGCCCGGGTGCAGGACGGTGTCGAGCACGATCCCGAGCGGGATCGGCCGGGACCCGAACGCCACGGAGAGCGCCACCGCCACGGCGAGGACGACCACCGCCAGCACGGTCGCGCCGACGAGGCGGGACGCGGAGCTGGGCGCGGGAGGGGTGGGCGACGACGAACGCATGGGAAGTAAGGCAACCCTAACGGACGACCTCGTACGGCGACCCCCGAGCAAGCCGTGAGCAGCCGCAGGGTCCGTTCATAGGTTCGTCATGGGAACCGGGCTTGTACTCGTAGCCATCGACACCCGACCGGGTCGTCGAGGGACGACCGGAGAGCACCGATGAACGAGACCCCGAACCCCGCTGCCGACGAGAACGGCACCGCCCGCACCGACGCTGCGCAGCCGCAGGCCGGGGCGGCGTGGGAGGCACCGCACGCCGACCCGTCGACCCTCCGCTCGGCGTACGCCTTCGACGGCAGCGGCCCGTACCTCTACGGCCCGGACGGCTCCGGCCCCTACGGGTACACACCGGACGGCCGCGGTCCGTTCCTGATCGGCAGCCCGGTGCTCCCCGGCTTCCAGCACGGCTGGGCGCACGGCGCCGCGACCGCGAACCACGGCGCAGCGAACCACGGCGCAGCGAACCTCGGTACGAAGCGCCCCCGTCGACTCGGGCTGATGATCGGCTCCGGCATCGCCGCCCTCGCGATCGTCGGCGCCGCGGGCGGGACGGCGCTCGGGCTCTCCACGCAGAGCACGACCACCACCTCCAGCCAGTCGCAGGGCACCACGACCCTGCCGGACACCGGCTCCGGCACGGACAGCGGCAGCGGCACGAACGGCTTCACGGTCCCCGGCGACGGCACCGGGAGCAGTGACGGCAACACCGGATCGAGCACCGAGTCGGCGGCGACCGCGGCGACGAGCGCCCAGAAGAAGGGCGTCGTGACGATCAACACCGTCCTCAACTACGACGAGTCCTCGCAGGCGGCCGGCACCGGCATGATCCTCAGCTCGAACGGCACGATCCTCACGAACAACCACGTGATCCAGGGCGCGACGAGCATCACCGTCACCGACGAGACCACCGGCAAGGAGTACAAGGCGGACGTCGTCGGGACGGACGCCACGAACGACGTCGCCGTGCTGAAGCTCGAGGGTGCGTCGGGCCTGTCCACCGTGACGCTCGACGACGACGGCGAGCCGAGCACCGGCGACACCGTGACCGACGTCGGCAACGCGGAGGGCACGGGCAACCTCGTCGCCGCCGAGGGTTCCGTGACCGCGACCGACCAGGACATCCAGGTGCAGAGCGAGTCCGGCACCGGCACGGAGTCGCTGACCGGCCTCATCGAGATCGCCGCGAACATCGTCTCGGGCGACTCGGGCGGTCCGGTCCTCGACAGCGAGGGCGAGGTCGTCGGCATGGCGACCGCGGCGTCCTCCGGTTCGGCGAACGTCACCGGGTACGCGATCCCGATCACGACGGCGAAGTCGATCGCGGACAAGATCCTCGCGGGCGAGTCCTCGTCGACGATCACCATCGGCCTGCCCGCGTTCCTCGGGGTCGAGGTCAGCGGCACGGCCACCACCGGCGGCGTCGCGGTCGCCGGCACCGTCGAGGGTTCGGGTGCCGCGAGCGCCGGACTCGCCGCGGGCGACACGATCACGAGCATCGACGGCACCGCCGTGACGAGCTCGGACGCGCTCACCTCGGCGATCCAGTCGCACTCCGTCGGCGACAAGGTGACGGTCGGCTACACCGACAGCACCGGCGCCGCGAAGACCGTGACGGTCACCCTGACCGCCGGCCCCGCCGCCTAACCCAGGAGGGCACGCACCACCGACCGGTACACGTTGGCCGGGGAGTCCGTGGAGAACACGGTCTCCCCGGCCTCCGTGCGTCCGACGCGCGCGAAGCCCTGGCCCTCCGCATGCACGACGACGATCGGGTTCGGCTTGCCGGGCCGCCGCAGCGACGACACCGTCCACGGCGCAGCCCAGAAGCGCGCGAGCCGCGGGTCAGCCTCGGCGATCGCCGCCGGCAGGTCCGGAGCGTCCTCCGCTCCGCCGGTGCGTCGCCCGAGCAGGTCTGCCCGGAGCGACCCCGTGCGGAACGGGAAGGTCCATGCCGGACCGATGCCGAGCCTCCCGGCCATCACCGCGACCACGCGCTCGACCGGCAGCCCGGTGACCACCGCGCCCGCCTCGTCGGTCCCGTCGACGACGGTCTCCGACCAGGCCTGGAGGCGCGTGGTGCGCCCGTCGGGTTGCCGCTGTTCCAGCGTGACGGGCTGGGCATCGCCGTCCCAGGGCTCGAGGAGCGTCTGGGTGGACTCGGGCAGCGTGCCGAGGCGGCCGACGAGGCCGGTCTCGATGAGCTCCCGGCCCGCCGGCGTGCGGAGGAGGGCGGGGTTCCAGCGCCGGCCGGCGAGGCTGCGGAGTGTCGTGAGCGCGTCCGGGCCGAGGTGGGGGCCGTCGATCGTCGGAGCGGGAGCGGCGACGGGCAGGTCCTCGAGCTCGCGCTGCACTCGCGACGGTGCGGGCTCGGTGGCACGGACGGTGTCGAGGACGGCGAACACGAGGTCGTCGGTGGCGAGCATGCGCGCGAGGGGCCGCTCGACGGTCAGGTCGACGCGGTGCCGGCCGGTGACGTACAGGAGGTGCGCGCCCACGACGTCACCGCCCTCGTCGGGGCGGACGTACTCGACCAGGCGCGCCGGGGCTCCCGTGGCGGTCCACGGGTCCGAGCCGATGAGCCGCAGTCCCTCGACGGAGCCCGGGAGTCGCTCGAGCAGGCTCGTGTGCTCCTCGGCGATGGTGCGGTCGCTCGGACGGGAGCGGACGGTGAGCACGACGTCGTCGCCGGTGACGCGCAGGTCCGCCTGGGCTGTGTCCTCGCGGCGCCACGCGTCGGGGCGGCGGAGGGTCAGGCGGGCGGTGCGGTCCTCGGTGCCGAGCGGGACGGGGACTGCCATGGCACGAGGCTACGTCGGGGGTGGGGCGGGCACGGTGGCGGCTCGCCGGGCGCGGGCGGACGGGTGCGCGTGTGCGGGCGCGGGTGCGGGTGGTGCGCGCGGCAGTGTGCGAGGTTCCGCGCACCGTGGGACCCGCGTGGCCTCGCACGGCGCACGGGACCTCGCACGGTGTCGGCGCGAGGTCGCACCGTGCGAGGTCAGCGACGCGGCGGGCGCGGCGCAGGCGGCGGTGGGACGGGCTTCGCGGCGACGACGTCGGCGAGCGGGACCTCGACGGCACCCCGGCGGGTGTCGATCGTCACGGACGACGGAGTCCGGGCGACGAGGACCCCGAGGGCGTCGCGCGCTCCCCCGCTGTGGTGGGCGCGCACGACCAGGCGGTCCCCGACCACGGCGTCCCGCAGGACCCCGAGCGCCAGCGCCCGGGCGATCGCGTCCTGCCCGCTGTCCTCCACCGTCCCAGCGTAGGGCGCGCCTAGAGTGTGGGGATGGCCAAGGCACGCGTGGACAGCTGGATCTGGGCGGTGCGGATCACGAAGACCCGCTCCGCCGCGACCGCCGCGTGCAAGGCCGGTCACGTCCGGGTGAACGGGGAGCGCGCGAAGCCCGCGCAGCCCATCGGCCCCGGGGACGAGGTCCGGGTGCGCCAGAACGGCTTCGACCGGATCGTCGTCGTCACCGGGATCATCCTGAAGCGGACGAGCGCCCCCGAGGCCGCGAAGCACTTCGAGGACAAGACCCCGCCGCGGCTCCCCAAGGAAGAAGCCGGCTTCGTCCCGATGCGCGACCGTGGTGCGGGACGCCCGAGCAAGCGGGAACGTCGGGACCTCGAGAAGCTCCGCGGCTACTGACGGTTCGGCTTGCCGAACGGGTCGACGACGACCTCGAACGCGGTCTCGCCGTCCCACTCGACCTCGACCGGCTGCCCCGTCCACCGCGCCTCGAGGTGCCCGTCGTCGTGCTCGTCGTTCCCGCACATCGCGGATCCGCTCGGGACCCGCTCGATCGCGACCCGTCCCTCGCGGCCGACGGCGAAGAGCTCGACGACGCGGCCCCGGATCCGCTGGTTCGGCACGGTGTCGTGCCGGACCTCGTCGAAGCGTCGCGCACCGTCCGCGGACACCGCGCCGTACTCGACGACGTCGCCGATCTCGACGGTGGGTCCGCAGCACTCGTGTTCCCAGCCGCCGACGAGGACCACCACCGGCTCGGCCATCAGACGAAGCGGACGGTCTGCTGCAGGCGGTCGCGGAGCTCGAACACGTCGACGCTCCCCTCGGGCGACCACACGCCGTTGAGCACCTGGCCGAGGGCGCTCCGCCGGACGACGAGCGCCGTGGGCTTCCGGGGCGAGCCGACGAGCTGGACGTCCTCGTCGACGGCGGAGTCCGGAACGACCAGCAGCCGGCCGGTGAACTTCACGCGGGTGGTCTTCTGCACGGCGCGGGCCGCGCGGACGAGTTCCTTCACGGGACGTTCCCCTGGTGCGAGGGTCTCGCCCGTGATCTCGCCGTGCTCGACGCGGACCGGGGCTCCCCAGTCGATGGACTCGAGCGCCCACAGGCCGCTCGGGGTGAGGACGGCGTGGTCGAGCTTGCCCTCGGCCCCGGCGTCGAGGTCGTGCCACACCGTGACGCCGATGCCCATCTCGGCGACGATCGAGGCGGTCGCTTCCTCGGCGAGGGCCTCGGCCAGCAGACGACGGATGTGCCGCGGCGCGGAGCGGATCAGCGTGGGGTCGTACGGGTCCTCGATGGGGTCACCCAGGCCGACCCACTCGCGTTCGGCCTGCAGGAAGACCTCACGCGACCGACCGCCGGGGTGTCCGTGGGACCGGGCCCGGGGCCGTGAATCGCGACGCGCCGCCGGGGGTGCGTAGGCGTCGCGACCGGGGTCGCTCCTCCAGGCCGACGAACCCGACGGGCCGGACGTGCCCTGCTGGCTGCCACGCTGGGAGCCCGCGTCGTAGGCGCGGCGTGCGGCGGGGGTGCCGACGCGTTCCCACGCGATCTGCACCTGGCGGAAACGCCGGGCGTCGCCGCCGAGGTCGGGGTGGGACTCGCGGGCGGCGCGGCGGTAGGCGCGGCGGAGTTCGTCGTCGTCGGCGGTCGCTCGGACGCCGAGGACTTCGTACGGGGTGGCGTCGGCCGGGCTGTCGGTCATGGCCCTGCGACATTACCCGAGGGAGCGTCGGAGTCCGCCGCGTGGCGGCTGGGTGCTGCCTGGAGGCGCGGGGCGGCCCCGGCAGTTCGGCTCGCGCCGTCGCCGTCGCCGTCACCGTCACCGTCGCCGACGCCTTCGCCGTCACCGACGCCTTCGAGTGAGCAGGAACCGTCGGGTCCAGTTCCGGCACTCGACGAATACTGCTCCGTCGACGGGTGCGCACCGGCGGATCAGGCGACCGAGAACGACACGGGGGTGGCGAGGAACGCCGCGTAGCGCCGGGCGGCGGCCTCGAGCGCGCGGACGGCAGCGTCGTCGAGCGGTTCGAACGGGGTCAGTGTGACCCGGACGTCCCGGGAGCGCTCCGTCCGGGTCCAGGCTCCGACGACCCGCCCGCGGAGGACGGCCATCGGCAGGAAGATCCCGTTGCCCCCGGGGACCACGCGGTCGGCGTGCACGGGGTCGAGCTGGGCGGAGCGGTCGGCGTACCCGAGCAGGTACTCGTCGAAACCGGGTAGGAGGTGCCCGGTCGGGACGCCCCCGGTGGGCGGGCGGTCGGCGAGCGCGAGGAGCCCGTCGCCGAGGTCCTCCACGGTGTCGCCGGCGGCCGCCCGGGCACGTCGGACGTCGCCGAGCGGGAGCTTCGTCCAGCTCGCGGCATCGGCCTCGGTCGCGGGTCCCCGGCCGCGGAGGTACCCGACGAGCACCCGGCGCAGCGCTTCGTCCCGGTCGGGCAGGTCGGTGGTCACCGGTGCCCAGTCGTCGAGGAGCACGAGCCCCTGGCCGACCCGTGCGGTCGGGCCCCAGGCGACGAGCCCCTCCTGCGCGAGGCGGAGCAGCACGTGGTAGCCGCGACCGCCGGTGGGGTCGATGCCGGCGGACCGGTACGCGGTGAACAGGTCGTCACGGACGAGTGCCCGCCCGCCGGACAACGCGTCGACGGTGGTGTCACGGGCGGTGGCGAGGACGGCGTCGTCGATGCCGAGTTCCGTCGCGCGTCGGGCGATGGCGCGGATGGTGCGCTCGGCGGTCAGCGAGAGCAGCAGTCGGAGGTCGTCGGGGCGCATCGCGTGCAGGGTGCCGCGCATCGGCCACGAGCGGACGAGTTCCCCGCGGTCGAACGCGGCGCGGACGTCGTCGCGCGTCGAGCCGGGCGACCGGACACCGATCGCCCACAGCACCTGCCCGAGGTCCTGCCCCTGGACTGCGGTCATCCGTTCGACCGCTGCGGCGGGACCGAGTTCGGGCACGGCGACCCCCTGCGCGGCGAGACGCATCGCGCGCAGCTGGGCCGGGGTCGTCGTCACGGCACCAGCATGCCCGGTACCACCGTCACGCTCGACACCACCGTCACGCCCGACACCACCGTCAGGCGACGGCGGCGGCGATGTCCTCGGCGTGCTCCTCGATGTACGCCACGTCGGCCCGGTAGAGCTCGGCGTGCCCGTGTTCCAGGTCGCTGACGAACTTCGGGTTGCCCGCGGCGGCCTCGGTCTCGATCGTCGTGACGAGGGCCACCAGCGAGCCGGTCATCGTCTCGGCGAGCAGCTCCCGTGACCGGGCGTCGAGCTCGTAGGCGCGGCAGAACTCCGCGGCGCGGTCGAGGCGTTCGTCGAGCGAGGGCGCGGTCGAGCCCTCGACGATGCCGGTCGTGAACGGGGCGAACCGGTACACGGCACTCGCCACGTCCCACACCCGGGGCCCGGGGTGGGCGGTGTCGAAGTCGATGAGCCCCACCGCGGCGATGCCGTCGTAGACGCAGTTGTACGGGGCGAAGTCGCCGTGCACGATCGTCTCGGCGGGGAAGCGCTCCGCCTGGGACCACACGTCGCGGGAGTCGTCCCGCGGGAAGGTCGCGGCGGCGTCGTGGTAGTGCCGCAGCAGTCGTGCGGTCGTGACGAGCGCTGCTTCGCTCGCGACGTCGGCGGTCCACGGGTACTCCCCCGCGGTGCCCGGCACGAACGACACCGTCTCGAGCGTGTCCCCGTGCTCGATCGGTTCCGGTGCCGCGACGAACCCCTGTTCGTGCAGGTGGGCGAGCAGCCGGTGCACGGTCGGTGTCCACGGCCCTGCTGGGCGGTGCACACGATCGTCGGCCCTGGTGATCCGCTCCATCGGAACCTCCTGTAGTACGTCTCCGTTGACGTGGTGGCCCAGCGTATCGGGCCGAGCAGCCCGGTGTACCGGTCCATTGTGAACTCCTCGTGTCACTATCGCATGCACCCTTGCATGCAAGCGTAGGATCGACGACCGTGAGCACCCCGAGCACCCCCGTCACGAGCCAGGCAGCGTCCGACCGGGCGTACGACCACGTCAAGCGCGCCATCATCCGCGGCGACCTACCCGGTGGCACCGCGATCAGCGAGAACGCCCTGTGCCACGAGATCGGCGTCTCCCGGACACCCGTGCACGAGGCGTTCCTGCGCCTCGCCGCCGAGGACCTGCTCACCCTCGAGTCCCGGAAGGGCGCCGTCGTCCGGCCGATGTCCCCGAACGAGGCGGTCGACGTGCTCGAGATGCGGGAGGCCATCGAGTCGACCGCGGCGACCCGCGTCGTGACCGACGGCCGCGCTGCGGACGTCACCCCGAGCCTCCAGGCCATGCTCGCGGAGCAGGAGCAGGCGGTCGCGACCGGCGACGTCGACCGGTTCATCGAGGTGGACGCAGAGTTCCACGGGGCCGTCATCGGCGCGTCGCGGAACGCGATCGCCGTCATGTTCGCCCGGACGCTGCGGGACCGGCAGCAGCGGCTCCGGCACCACCTGATGCGGCTCCAGCCGTCGCAGTTGCAGGCGTCGCTCGAGGACCACCGGGCCCTCGCCGCCGCGCTCGAAGCGGGGGACGCAGCCCGCTACGCCGAGGTCCTCAGCGCACACGTCGCGTCGCACCGGGGTGCGCTGTGAGCGCGGGCACCGACTCGATCGCGGTCCCGAGCGTCCGGGTCCTGCCGTGGGTCGCCGTCTGGGGTGCGGTGTTCGTCTGCTCGTGGGGCGGCAACCAGTTCTCACCGCTGCTGCTCATGTACGAGGAGCGTGCGCACTACTCGTCGCTCCTCGTCAACGTCTTCCTCGGCGTCTACGTCCTCGGGCTCGCCCCGGCACTGCTCGTCGCCGGGTCGCTGTCCGACCGGCACGGACGCCGGCCGCTCATGCTCGCGGGGATCGTCTCCGCCGTCGTCGGGAGCGGACTCCTGGCGTTCGGACCGCTCGGCGCGGGCTTCCTGATGGCCGGACGCCTGTTCTCCGGGATCACCGTCGGCATCGCGATGGCGGTCGGCAACAGCTGGGTCAAGGAGCTCTCCCAAGGACGCTTCGACCCGTCCGCCGACGCCGGCTCCGGCGCCCGCCGGGCATCGCTGGCGTTCACCCTCGGCTCGGCATCGGGTGCGCTCGTCGCCGGGCTGATCGCACAGTGGGGACCGATCCCCGAGGTCCTGCCGTTCCTCGTGCACATCTGCGTCGCGATCCCCTTCGCCGTCATCGTCTGGCGGACGCCGGAGACGAACCGCACCGGAGGCCTCCCCGGCCCGTGGTGGAGGCAGCTCGCGGTGCCGAGCGCCGGCCACCGCCGCTTCACCCGGGTCGTGCTCGTCGCGGCACCGTGGATCTTCGGCTCGGCGGCGATCGGGTACGGGTACCTGCCGACGAAGCTCGCCGGGGCGACCGGGATGTGGGGACTCCTGTTCGCCACCGCCGCCACCGTCGTCGCCCTCGGGGTGTCGAGCGCCGTGCAGCCCCTGGCGGCGCGGGTCAACTCGCTCCTCTCGGCACGCGGACTGCTGATCGCCGTGGGCCTCATGACCGCGGGCATCGCCGTGGTCGTCGTCGCGATCCAGCTGCAGTCGGTGGCGATCGGACTCGTGGCGAACGTGGTGATCGGCCTCGGCATCGGGCTCGCACTCGTGTCGTCGTTGCTCGAGGTGCAGCGCATCGCCGGGTCCCGCGACCTGGCCGGGCTGACCGGGCTGTTCTACGCGGCCGCCTACGCCGGGTTCCTGGCGCCCGCGGTGATCGCCGCCGTGGCGAACGTCGTCGCCGTGCCCCTCATCCTGTGGGTCGTCGTCGGGCTCGGGGTGCTGTCGTGGCTGGCGATCCTGGTGTCGTCGCGGAAGCACATCCCGGCGGGCTAGAACTGCTCGCGCAGCCAGCTCGGGCCGTGCACCGCGGCGCCGATCGCCTCGACGCGGGCACGGAGCTCGCGGTCGGCGGTCACCACGACGACCGGTGCGTGCCCGGCGTCGAGCGCGGCCCGTGCGGCCTCGACGATGGCGTCGTCACCGGAGCCGGGCGCCCGGACGACATCGAGTGAGCAGGAATCGTCGGGTCGGGCATCGGCACCCGACGTCTTCTGCCCACTGAACGAAGCGGGCGAGCCCGCGACGCCGCCCGCGCCCGGCGAGCCCGCGCCGCCAGCACCCCGCGCCTCCCCCTCGAGCACCACCGTCCACCGCGGCCACCACCGGTCGAACGGCAGGTCCAGGAGCGCCGCCGGCAGGCCCGCTGCGGCGAGCGCCTCGACCGACCCGAGCAACCGCGACGCGGCCCCCGCCCGGTCCTTCCACCACCCGTCCGGCACGCTGCCGACGACGTTCGCGGCGTCCACCACGACGTGCGGTGTCGTCCCGAGCCGTGCCCGCAGTGCCGGCCAGGACGCCCCGAACCCGGGGTGCAACGGCAGGTCGTCGACGTCGTCGACGGGCACCCACGCGAGTTCGAGGCTCTCGCGGTCCGCGATCACCGGTTCGAACGGACTGGAGGCGCGCCCCACCACCGTCGTGTACGTCCAGAACCCGAGGTCCAGCACGGACGTGTGCCGCAGGTCGACGCCGTCCTCCGGGACACCGGCTTCCTCGGCGGACTCGCGGAGGGCTCCGGTCACGGCGTCCTCGCCGAGGTGCCGGGCTCCGCCGGGGATCCCCCAGGTGCCGCCGTGGTGGCTCCACTCGACGCGGTGCTGCAGGAGCACGCGCCCCGAGCCGTCGTCGACGAGGAGCCCGGCAGCGCCGAAGCGACCCCAGGCCTTGGTGCCGTCGGGGCCGATCGCCCAGGCGTCGCCGGGATCGCGGGGGCCGGGAGGAGGCCCGGGAGGCGTTGCGTCTGGCACTCCCCAAGCCTGTCACACGGCACCGCGCATGTGACCGGAGACGTCGGGAGCTCGTCGTGTACGGTGTCGTCCGAGACACGGGGTGCCGCAACCAGCGGCTGAGATCACACCCGTCGAACCTGCTCGAGCTCGTACTCGCGAAGGGATCGTCCATGGAAACCGCTGCGCCCGAACCGTCCTGGGCCCACCGAACCGCCGAACTGCTCGAGGCCGTCCGTGCCCGGGGCCCGCTGGTGCACTGCATCACGAACACGGTGGTGCAGAACGTCACCGCGAACGTGCTGCTGGCCCTCGGCGCCTCGGCCGCGATGGTCGACGTCGTCACCGAGGCCGGGCCGTTCGCCCGGGTCGCCGACGCACTGCTGGTGAACACCGGCACCCCGCACGCCGAGCCCCGGGCCGCGTCGCTCGAGGCCGCCTCGGCAGCCGTCGACGCCGGCACGCCCTGGGTGCTCGACCCGGTGGCGGTCGGCTCGCTCCCGGTGCGGACCGCGCTCGCCCGCGACCTGCTGGCGCTCGGTCCGACGGTGCTCCGCGGCAACGCCTCCGAGGTCCTCGCCGTGCTCGGTGCGTCCGCCGGTGGGCGCGGGGTCGACAGCACGGTGGGCACCGACGACGCGCGGGACGCTGCGGTCGCCGCCGTGGCCGGTCCCGACCCGGACGGGAGGCGCGTGGCTGCGGTCGCCGTGTCGGGTCCCGTCGACCTGCTGGTCGCGCCCGGCATCGGATCGGTGCGGGTCGCGAACGGCACCGAACTGCTGACCCGGATCACCGGCGGCGGGTGCGCGCTGGGAGCGGTCGTCGCCGCGTTCACCGCGGTCTCCCCCGACGACGCCGGAGCGGCTGCGGTCGCCGCCACCGCGGTGCACACGATCGCCGCCGAGCTCGCGGCGCGGGACGCCGGCGGGCCGGGCACGTTCCAGCCGCACTTCCTCGACCGGCTGGCGTCGCTCAGCCCGGAGGACGTCGTCCGCGAGGCCCGGATCACGGTGGAGCAGGCACCCGAGACGGTCGGGGTCTCCGCGTGACCGGCACGGACGTCGGTGTCTACCTCGTCACCGACGGCGCGTTGTCCGACCGGCACGGCATCGGTGTCCTCGGTGTGGTCCGTGCCGCGGTGCACGGCGGCGTGCGGATCGTGCAGGTCCGCGACAAGGACGCCTCCGCGCGCGACCTGCTCGCCCTGACCTCCGCGGTGGCCGACGCCGTGGGCGACCGGGCGACCGTCGTGGTCGACGACCGGCTCGACGTCGCCCTCGCCGCTCGTCACGCCGGCCACAGGGTCGCCGGGGTGCACCTCGGCCAGTCCGACGTCCCGGTCGAGGTCGCCCGGGCCCTGCTCGGCGCGGACGCCCACGTCGGCCTGACCGCGAACACGCCGGAGCACCTCGCTGCGGTCGCCCGGCTCCCCCGCGGCACGGTCGACCTGCTCGGGGTCGGGGTCGTGCACCCCACCTCGACGAAGGCGGACCACCCGCCGGCGCTCGGTCACGACGGGTTCGCCCGGCTCGCAGCCGCGACCGACGTCCCGTGCGTCGCGATCGGTGGCGTGACGCTCGACGACGTCGTGCCCCTGCGCGCCGCCGGGGCAGCCGGTGTCGCCGTGGTGTCCGGCATCTGTGCGGCCGCCGATCCCGGTTCGGCCGCCGCCGCGTACGTGTCGGCCTGGAGCGCATCGTGACCGCCGCACGGCCGACGGTCCCCCGTGTCCTGAGCATCGCGGGCACCGATCCGACCGGCGGCGCTGGACTGCAGGCCGACCTGAAGTCGATCGCGGCGCACGACGGCTACGGGATGGGGGTCGTGACGGCGCTCGTCGCGCAGAACACCCACGGCGTGCGATCGGTGCACGTCCCTGACGTCGGGTTCCTCCGCGAGCAGCTCGACGCGGTGTCCGACGACGTGACGATCGACGCGGTGAAGATCGGCATGCTCGGCACCGCCGACGTCGTCCGCACCGTGACGGCGTGGCTCCGCGAGCATCGCCCGCCCGTGGTCGTGGTCGACCCCGTGATGGTGGCCACGAGCGGCGACCGACTGCTCGACGAGGACGCCACCCGCGCGGTGTCCCACCTGCTCGAGCTGGCCGACCTGGTGACGCCGAACCGGCCGGAACTCGACGCCCTCGCGACGCTCGCCGGAACCGAACCCGGCAGCTCGCCGACGGCGACGGCACGGATCGTCGCCCGGACCTGGGACGTCCTCGTGCTCGCGAAGGGCGGCCACGACGACGGCGACACCTCCGACGACGTCCTCGTCTCGCCCGACGGCACCGCGCGGACGTTCCCCGGCCCACGTGTCGCGACGACGAACACGCACGGCACCGGTTGCTCGCTGTCGAGCGCGATCGCGACGCTCGCAGCGCGCGACGGCGACTGGGAGCTCGCGATCGGGACGGCCAAGACCTGGCTGACCGCTGCCCTCCGGAGCGCCGACGCACTGCACGTCGGGACCGGCAACGGACCGATCGACCACGGCGCCGTCGTCCGGGACGCCCTGCCCGCGCCCTCGTGGACGGACCACTGGTGGACCGACGTCGCCGGCGTGCTGCAGGAGACGATCGACTGCCCGTTCCTGGTCGGCCTGCGGGACGGAACCCTCGACACCGACGTCTTCGCCGGCTACCTCGCGCAGGACGTGCACTACCTGCGGGCGTACGAGCGGCACCTGTCGCAGCTCGCGTCGTGGTCGACGGGCGACACCGCGGCGTTCTGGGCGGCGTCCGCCGAGGGCTGCGCCGACGAGGCCCGCGACCTCCACCACCGACGCCTCGCCGGCACGCACGCCGACGACCCGGTCCACCCGACCTGTGCCGGGTACCTCGCGCACCTGCAGGCGGCCGCCGACACCGGGTCGGTCGGAGTCCTCGCCGCAGCGGTGCTGCCGTGCTTCCGGGTCTACGCCTGGGTCGGCACGCAGCTCGGCGCCGTGCCCGCGGACCACCCGTTCGCGGACTGGATCGGGGCGTACGGCGATCCGGGCTTCGCGGAGGCCTCGGCCGCCGCGACCGCCCGTGTCGAGCAGCTCGCGACCGCTGCGACACCCGCCGAGCGCGGCGCGATGACCCGGGCGTTCCGCCGCAGCACCGAGTGGGAGCTGGCCTTCTTCCGCATGCCCCTGCTCGCGCCGGCGCGAGCCCCGGCCTGAACGCGAGAACAGTCCGTACGGACGAAACCCGGCCCACGCCCGGAAGGTGGTGCGGAACGGACTGGAGGCACGGGGCGGGGCCGCCACGCGCCTCCAGTCCGTCAGACCGTCAGACCGTCACCACACTGCGAAAGCGACACCGTCACGCCGACGCACGCCGACCACCCCGCCAAGGCGACACAATCCCGCCACCCTTCGGCGGCAGACAGTCGCTTTCGCGACCAGCACCGGTCTGGAGGCACGGGGCGGGGCCGCCACGCGCCTCCAGTCCGTCAGACCGTCACCACACTGCGAAAGCGACACCGTCACGCCGACGCACGCCGACCACCCCGCCAAGGCGACACAATCCCGCCACCGTTCGGCGGCAGACTGTCGCTTTCGCGGGTCGGGCCAGTCCGGAACGGGGTCGCGTCAGCGAGCCGGCGGCGACAGCCGCACCAGCTCGACGGTCAGGTCGTGCCCGTCGACCGTGCCGCGCATCCACGTGTGGTCCGGCTGGCGCCGGCGATCAGTCGGCGAACCGGGGTTGAGCAGGCGGAGCCCGGACGGCGCCACGGTGTCCCACGGGATGTGCGAGTGGCCGAACACGAGCACGTCGACGTCGGGGAACTCCGCGGTCATCCGACGCTCCCGGCCGGTCGCCGCACCGGTCTCGTGCACGAGGGCGAAGCGGAGGTCCTCGACGGCGAAGCGCGCGACGAGCGGCAGACGGTCGTCGAACTCGGGCCCGTCGTTGTTCCCCCGGACGCCCTCGAACCGGCGCGACCGGCCCTGTACGGCATCGAGCGTCGCGAGGTCCACCCAGTCGCCCGCGTGCACGACGAGGTCGGCGGCGTCGACGTCCGCCCAGAGCGGCTCGGGCAGGTCCTTCGCCCGCTTCGGCAGGTGTGTGTCGGAGAGCAGGACGAACGAGGTCGTCACGGTGCGGTGCGCCCGGGGACGGGCAGACCCGCCTCGTCGGCGGCGCCGAGGCGTTCGAGCAGGCCGGCGAGCAGCGCGATGTCGTCGTCGGACCAGCCCGCGAGTCGTTCGTCGAGGGCGTCGCGGTGCAGCTGGACGGACCGTTCGAGTGCCGCGCGGCCCTCGTCGGTGACGCCGAGCGGCTTCGCGTTGCCCGTGCCGCCGTCCGTGGTCCGGATGAGCCCGGCGGCGAGGAGTCCGGAGAGCTGCCGCGAGATCGTCGACCGGTTGAGCCGCAGGTACCGGGCGATGTCGATGGCCATGCACCCGGGGTGCTGCACCACGAAGTCGACGAGGGACTGGTCGACGACGCTGAGGATGGACTCCGACCCACGGGCTCGGATGCTCGCACGACGGGTGATGCGGGCGAGCTCCGTGTAGGCACGCCCGATGTCGCTGTTGCGGACGTCGGGCTTCGGGCTGCTCATCGCCGGGCCTCCAGCCTGTCAGGGCCTGTTCGTTGCTGTGCCGGTGCCGACCGGCGGTGTTCGGTCCCGCCACCATACCGGCGGGTACGGTTCGCCGGGGGTCAGCGACCCGCCGCCGCGGCCTGCAGCGCAGGGATGTCGAGCTTCTGCATCTGCATCATGGCCTGGAAGACGCGGGCGTTCGCCTCGGGGTCGCCCGAGCCGGTCATGAGGTCGCCCATCATCGACGGGGTGACCTGCCACGCGACACCCCAGCGGTCGAAGAGCCACCCGCACATCGACGGCCGTCCACCGTCGGCGAGCAGGGCGTCCCAGATGCGGTCGAGCTCCGGCTGGTCGTCGACGTCGACCTGGAACGACACGGCATCGGTGTGCTCGTGCCCGGGTCCGCCGTTCATCGCCCGGTACGGCTGGCCGAGGAGCGTGAACTCCACGACGAGCGTCTGCCCGTCGGGGGTCTTGCTCACGCTGTCGATGCTGCTGTCGGGGAACAGCGCGACGTAGTACTCCGCCGCCTGCTCGGCCTGGTCGTCGTACCAGAGGAACGGGGTGATCGTCGGCATGGGCGGGGCCTTCCGGTTCGGCTCAGTCCGCAGCGCCGCGGCTGAGCAGGTCTGCCTTCTCGGGGTGCTCGTCGAACCACTTGCCGACGAACCAGCACATCGGGACGATGCGCCTCGTGGAGTTCGCCTCGACGTCCGCGACCGCGAAGTCGACGAGTTCGGCGGCGTACCCGTGCCCGCGGTGCTCGGGCACCGTGTAGGTGTGCGGGAAGGCGATCGCGTCGCCGTTCTCGCGGTGGTCGAGGACGCTCACGAGTTCGCCGCCGACGTACATCGCGTAGCGGTCCTGGTCTGCCTCGTGCCGGAACTCGTGGTCCATGCCGCCATCATGCACCCGTGCGACCTCGCGTGACGGCAACCGGGGAATGCGTCGGACCGGTCGGCGTTGCATGGATCCCATGACAACCATCGGCATCATCGGCGCAGGCAACATCGGATCCCAGCTCGCACGACTCGCGGTGCAGCACGGCCACCAGGTGGTGATCGCGAACTCACGCGGCCCGGAGACCCTGACGGACCTCGTCGCGGAACTCGGCGACGGCGCGCGGGCGGCGACCCGCGACGAGGCAGCCGCCGCGGGCGAGATCGTCGTCGTCACGACCCCGCTCGCCGCGATCGCGACGATCCCGGTCGAGCCGCTCGTGGGCAAGGTCGTGATCGACACGAACAACTACTACCCGCAGCGCGACGGGCACATCCAGGCCCTCGACGACGAGACCACGACCACCGCCGAGCTGCTGCAGGACCACCTGCCCGGCGCCCGCGTCGTGAAGGCGTTCAACCACATCGGTGCCGCGGACCTCACCGGCCACGCGACCCCGACGGGCACCCCGGATCGCCGGGCCCTCGTGGTGGCGGGTGACGACGACGCGGCCAAGGCCGTGGTGGCGGACCTCATCGACGAGTTCGGGTTCGACGTCGTCGACGCGGGCCCGCTCGCCGAGGGCTGGCGCATCCAGCGGGACACCCCCGGGTACGTCGCCCGGTTCACCGCCGACGAGCTGCGGGGAAAGCTCGCCGAGGCCAAGCGCTACCGCGACCAGTAGGTCCCGGCCGGCCGCGGCCAGCCGAGACTCGGGCCACGCGACACTTCTCGCGCGTTGGAGCGCGAGAAGTGTCGCGTACACCGAGACTCGCCGCGCGCGAGCGCCGCGCGCCCGGCCCCCGCACGTTCAGGCGCCGTCGAAGATCACCGTCATCTCGGCGATGTCGTCCTCCGACGGCGCCCACGCCGTGCCCGCCTCGGCGTTCTGCACGATCTGCTCGGGCTTCGTCGCCCCCGCGATGACGCTCGACAGCCCGGGCTGCGCCAGCAACCACGCGAACGTCGCCTGCAGCATCGTGACCTCGCGCTCGTCGCAGAACCGCTGGAACTCCTCGACGATCCCCCACGGCGCGTCGGCCAGCAGCTGCGGCTTCGCCTTCGTCAGTCGGCCGTCCGCGGGGCCGCCGTCCTTCGTGTACTTGCCGGTGAGCAGGCCGTTGTACAGCGGGAAGTACGGCAGGAACCCGAGCGCGTAGGCACGCACGGCGGGCAGGACCTCGTCCTCCACCGAGCGGGCGAGCGGGCTGTACTCGTTCTGCGCGGACACGAAGGCCGTGGTGCCGGCGATCGAGGCGGTGAGCTCGGCCTCGGCGATCTGCCACCCGGCGAAGTTCGAGTGGCCGATGTAGCGGATCTTGCCCTCACGGACGAGGTCGTCGAGCACGGACAGGGTCTCCTCGATGGAGGTCACGTCGTCCGGCCGGTGCATCTGGTACAGGTCGATCCAGTCGGTCCCGAGGCGCTTGAGCGACGACTCGACGGCGAGCCGCACGTACCGCCGGGAGCCGCGGACACCCCAGTCGGGCCCGTTCGCACCCTGCATGTCCATGCCGAACTTCGTGGCGAGGACGACCTCGTCGCGACGCCCGGCGATCGACTTGCCGAGCATCTCCTCGGACAGGCCGGGCCGGCCGCCGTAGACGTCCGCCGTGTCGAAGAGGGTCACACCGGCGTCGAGGGCGGCTCGGACGACGGCGTCCGTGCCCTCCTGCGACTCGGTGAACGTACCGGGTCGGCCGAAGTTGTTGCAGCCGATGCCGACGGTGGAGACGACGAGCCCTGACGGCCCGAGCGGACGGTGTTCGATTCCGGTCATGACTCGACCGTACCGGCGACCCCGGAACTGGGGCTGCGCCGGGCGCACGGGTTGCCGTTAGAACTGACGATGGATCAGCCTACGGAGGGAGCCGCAGTGGCATCGCATCGCATGCCGGACGACGAGCGACCGCGTCGCGCGGTCCCGGCCTGGGTCACGGCACCGCCGGAGGGCGACGGCCTGGAGGCACGCCCCACCCCCGTCGCGTCGGCCCCTGCCCCCGAGACGGTCGGCCCCGGCAGCACGCTGCCCACCGTGCCGCCCGCATCCGCGCCCGACGACGACGCCGACATCGTGGTGCCCGACTACCCGCCGCAGGAGGACCTGCTCCCGCCGGCCCCGACCTCGCCGGCGGTGCACACGGTCCCGTTCGAGCAGGCCCTGCTCGCGCCCGCGCCGGTGTCGCCGATCGACGCAGCTCCTCCGGCGCCGGTCGTGCCCGCGGTCCCCGTCGTCGGGCAACCGCGGTTCTCCGTCCCCGGTCTGGAGCACGTCGTGGTCGAGGGCACCGAACCCGCTCCAACCGGCCCGATCGGCTACCGGACGCCCGCCCGCTTCGCCCGCCAGCAGGCCCCGCTCCCGGCTCCGGCGTCGGCTCCGACGCCCACCCGGTCGTTCGACGCCGTGATCGCGCCGCCCGCCTCGGCACCGACCGCCGCCCCGTCCTCCGCTCCCGCACCGGCACCGGAGTCCGAGACCACCGCACCACCCGCCGAGGCGACCGACGCCGACGGAGGCGAGCCGCGCCTCCAGGCTGACCCGGTGCGCGTCCGCAAGCCGCTCGTCGGGGCCACGCCGGGTGCCGTCCTCGGCGCCGTCGCCGGTCTGGCGACGCTCGGACTCGCGGCCTGGTGGTTCCTCGCTCCCGCGACCGTGCACGGTGTCGGCTTGGTGCTCGGTGTGCTCGCGCTGGTGCTCTCGATCGTGACGCTGCGGAACCGCGCGGCCACGTGGCAGCGGCCGATCGCGCTGCTCGGGGCGGTGCTCGGCGGTGTCGGCACGCTCGTGCTGCTGTGGGCGGTCGCCTCGGCGGTGCTGCCGCTCGCCGGCGTGACGCTCCCCGATCTCACCGGCACGGGCGCGACCCCGACGCTCGTTCCGTAGCGCGCCGGGCGCCGTCGTTCGGTGAGCAGAAAACGTGGGGTGCGCGCCCTCGACCCGACGATTCCTGCTCACTCGACGACCGACTCGACGACCGTCGCCCACTCCCTCACACCGCGCGGACGACCCCGCGCGACAGGATCGCGTTCGTCAGGGCGTCGATCGGTTCCCGCTGCACGGTCGGGTTCGCGATGAGGACGTAGTCGACGGCCGGCAGGTCCGGCAACCCGAGCCGCTGCGACACCTTCACCAGGTCCGCCGGGATGAGCGAGTGCGGGAACACCGCGACCCCGATCCCCGCCCGCACCGCCGCGAGCACGCCGTTCACGTCGCGGGTGTTGCAGGTGATCCGCCAGGTGCGCCCCGCGGCCTCGAGGGCGTCGATCGCCATCTGCCGGCTGATGCTCGGCGCCTGGTACGCGATGAGCGGCACGGGCTCCCCGGGCTCGAGCGCGATGCCGTCCTGCGCCATCCACACCATCTGGTCGGTGGCGACGCGGGTGCCCTCGGCGGACTCCCCCGCGGTCTGCTTGATGAACACGAGGTCGAGCTGCCCGGCGTGCACCCGGCGGAGCAACGGCGAGGACTGGTTCACCGTCAGCTCGAGGTTCACCTGCGGGTGCAGGCGTCGGAAGTCCCGGAGGATGCGCGGCAGCTGCGTGATCGCGAGGTCGTCCGCCGCCCCGAACCGGAGCCGCCCGCGGGTCGCCGCTCCCGAGAAGTACGCGTCGGCGGTGGCGTGCGCCGCGAGGATCGTCCGCGCGAACCCGGCCATCGCGTCCCCGTTGTCGGTGAGCGCCACGCCCCGGGTGTCCCGTGCGACGAGGGTCCGTGCCACCGCCGTCTCGAGTCGTCGCACGTGCTGGGAGACTGTCGGCTGGCTGATCCCGAGCCGGGCTCCGGCCTGCGTGAAGCTGCCCGTCTCGGCGACGGCCAGGAAGGTCTGCAGCAGGACCGGATCGAGCACGGCGCACCCCGTTCATTCGACATCGCAATGGACTGATAGCCACGATAGGGGTATCGAATGACCCGCGAGCACGTAGTTTCGATGGGGTACCAGTTCCGCAGCCGACGTCCGGAGATCCCCCACCGTGAGCGCGTCATCGACGACCCTCCCCCCGCCCACCGAACCGCTCCCGATCCAGGCCACCCGACCGCCGTGGCGCCACACCCTCATCGCCCTGTCGGTGCCGAACTTCCGGCTCTTCACCGCCACGAACCTCGTCGCCATGACCGCCGGCTGGATGCAGCGGATCGCGCAGGACTGGCTCGTCCTGCAGCTGACCGGGTCGGTCGCGCAGGTCGGCATCACGGTCGCGTGCCAGTTCGCGCCGATGCTGCTGTTCGGGCTCCTCGGCGGCGTGCTCGTCGACCGGTTCTCGAAGCGCGCGCTGATGATGATCACGCAGGGCTCGTTCGCGGTGCTGTCCGCGCTGCTCGCCGTGCTGACCCTGACCGGCGTCGTGCAGGCGTGGCACATCTGGGCGATCGCGTTCCTCGTCGGCATGGTCACCGTGATCGACAACCCGGCGCGGCAGGTGTTCGTCACCGAGATCGTCGGCCACGAGCACCTCCGGAACGCCATCAGCGTGAACTCGTCGGTGTTCCAGCTCGGCGGGATGATCGGTCCGGCACTCTCGGGTGCCCTGCTCGTCGCGGTCGGGGCCGGGTGGTCCTTCGGCGTGAACGCGATCGCCTGCGTGGCCGTCGTCGTGACGCTCGGGTTCCTGAAGGTCTCGGAACTGCACCGCACACCCCCGGCGCCGCGCGGCAAGGGCCAGCTCGTGGAGGGTCTCCGCTACGCCGTCCGGAAGCCGACCATCATCGTGCCCGTGATCCTCGTGGCGTTCTTCTCGGTCTTCGCGTTGACGATGCCGGTGCTGCTCTCGGCCTTCGCGTCGAAGGTCTACGACGTCGGCGCCGGCGGCTACGGCGTGTTCAACTCCGCCGTCGCGATCGGGGCACTCGTCGGGGCGCTGCTCTCCACCCGGCGCGCGACCGTTCGGCTCCGCACCATCGTCGGCGGGGTGTTCTGGACCGGGATCCTGCTCGTCGTCTCCGGCTCGATCCCCGCGATCGCGCCGTTCACCGTCGCGCTGGTCGCCGTCGGGATGTCCCAGCTGCTCTTCCAGACGGCGTCGAACTCACTCGTCCAGCTGTCCTCGAACGTGGCGATCCGCGGCCGCGTGATGTCGCTCTACGTCCTCGTGCTGCTCGGTGGCCAGGCGATCGGCGGCCCGCTCATGGGGCAGATCGTCGACCACTTCGGCGCCCACGTCGGCATGGTCGTCGCCGGAGGCGTACCCGCCGCCGCGGCGGCCGTCGTCGGCCTGGTGCTCGCCCGCCGGGGCGGGCTCCACCTGGCGGTCCGGATGCGGCACCACATGCCCGTCCCGTCGATCGTCGGTCACCGCTGACGGCCTGGAGGCACGTGGCGGGCCCGCCCCGCGCCTCCAGTCCGCCCGTTGGGGGTGGGGGCATGCAAAACACCGGTGCCCACACTCGACACCGCGGAATCCCGCGGTGCGCTGCGTGAACACCGGTGTCTTGCGAAGGGCAGTGCGTCAGTACGCGACGCCGAAGCGCGCGCGGTGGTGCGCCGGCGACGCGATCTCGTCGACGAAGGCCAGCGCGTAGTCCTCGCCGGAGATGTCCGAGTTGCCGTCGGCGTCGGTGAGCAGGACCTCGTCCGTGGTGCGGTAGGTGCCGCGACGCTCGCCGGGGTTGTAGCCACCGAAGGCCGCCGCCGGGCTCACGTAGAACCAGTCGACCTCGGTGTCGCTCGCGCGGAGGGCGTCGAGGATCTGCGCGTGGCTCTTCGCCTCGCCCTTGAACGCGTCCGGGAACTCGGCCGAGTCGAACAGGCGCGGGCCACCCTCGGCGACGAGCAGCGAGCCGGCGCCACCGACGATGCCGAGCCGGGCCCCCGCGGCGGCGGCTGCGTCGACGAACGGCTGGAACCGGTCCTTGAGCTCGCTGCCGTCCGCCTGCACCGCGTGCAGGGCGACGACGATGACGTCGGCGCCCTTCGTGACCTCGGCGACGAAGTCGGCGTCGAAGGCGTCGCCCTGCGCGAGGGTGAGCCCCTCGGCGGCCTCGAGCTTGGAGGTGTCGCGGGCGACGGCGGTGACGGCGATGCCGCGGGACAGGGCCTCGCGGGTGATGGCGGAGCCGGCGTAGCCGGTGCCACCGAAGACGACGATGCTGGTCATGGAGCTTCCTTTCATGGAACGTTGACACTCACCGTACAAGCGTTACTCTCTTTTAGTAAGTAGGCACCTCACGGTGCGTAACGGAGGTCGTCGTGTCAGCACTCGAGTACAGCCCCTACGCCGCCGAGTGTCCCTCGCGGCAACTGCTCGACCGCATCGGCGACCGGTGGAGCGTCCTGACGATCGGCACCCTGGCCGACGGTCCGGCACGCTACTCGGCGATCGCCACCCGGGTGCAGGGCGTGTCGCAGAAGATGCTCACGCAGACACTCCGAGCACTCGAACGCGACGGACTCGTCACGCGCACGGTCTTCCCCGAGATCCCGCCGCACGTCGAGTACGAGCTGACCGATCGCGGCCGTTCCCTGCGCGAGGTGCTCGCGCCACTCGAGGACTGGGCGACCTCGCACATGGACGACGTCGCGGTGTCGCGCGACGAGTACGACGCCCGGACGCGCTGAGCGCCCGGCGCCCGGCGCCCGGCGCCCGGCGCGCGGCGGCCCCGCGCGGTCACTCGGTGAGCAGGAATCGTCGGGTCGCCGGACGTGAACCGACGATTCCTGTTCACTGGATGCGGTGGGCGCGTGGACCTGAACGCACCCGGAATCCCCGCACCACCACCGTGGTTGCCTGGGGACATGCGATCAGTCGTCTACACGAAGCCCGGTGACTCGTCCGTCCTGACCCTCGAGGAACGCCCGCTCCCCGAGCCCGGCCCCGGCGAGGTCCGCGTCCGGGTCGTCGTCTCCGGCGTGAACCCGACCGACTGGAAGGCCCGCGCCGGTGGCACCTACGGCGACGGACTGCCGTTCCCCGAGATCACCCCGAACCAGGACGGCGCCGGCGTGGTGGACGCGCTCGGCGACGGCGTCGAGGAACTGTCCGTCGGCGACCGCGTCTGGCTGTACATGGCCGCCGCGAGCCGCCCGACCGGCACGGCGCAGGAGTACACGGTCGTTCCCTCCACCCGTGCGGTCCGGTTGCCGGAGGGCACCGGCTTCGACGTCGGTGCCTCGCTCGGTGTGCCGGCGATGACCGCGCACCGAGCCCTCACGACGCACGAGCAGGGGCCGTCGCGCCTCGGCCCGGGCGCCCTCGACGGGAAGACCGTCCTGGTCGCCGGTGGTGCCGGTGCCGTCGGCCACGCCGCGATCCAGCTCGCCCGATGGGCCGGCGCGACGGTGATCACGACCATCAGCTCCGACGCGAAGGCCGCCCTCGCGACCGCGGCGGGCGCCCACCACACGGTGAACTACCGGTCGGAGGACGCTTCGGCCCGCATCCGTGACATCGCCCCGGACGGCGTCGACATCGTCGTCGAGGTGTCCATCCCGCAGAACGCCGGGCTCGTCGCTGACGTGCTGGCGAACCACGGTGTGGTGTCGATCTACGCGAACAACGGCGGTGACGAGGCCACGCTGCCGATCCGTCCGAACATGAGCGTGAACGCCCGCTACCAGTTCCTGCTGCTCTACACGATCGGCGACGACGCCCTGCACGCAGCCGCCGAGGACGTCACCTCAGCCCTGCGCGACGGGGTCCTGCCGGTCGGCGAGGACGCGGGACTACCGCTCGTGCGGTTCACGCTCGAGGAGACGGCTTCCGCGCACGACGCCGTCGAGTCCGACACGGTCGGGAAGGTGCTCATCGACGTGACCACCGAGTGACGCGTGCGGTACGGATCCCGCCCGGTCAGCGAGCGAGCCGGGCGGCGATCCGTGCTTCGACCCGGCGTCGTGCCGCTGCACGCTCACGTTCGATGTTCGCCGCGATGACCTCGAGGTCTTCGTAGTCGGCGTCAGTGGTCTCGTCGGTCCAGTTCGGGGTGTACACCCGTGAACGTCCGAAGGGCTTCGGTTCGGGGGTCACGATGGTCATGGGGGGATCGTACGTCGAGCGTCCGACAAATCGTGTGAGCATCACGGGCCTTTCCGAGAGTCGCGGTCCCGTTCCGGGGACGAGTAGGTGAGGGAGAACGCCACCGCCATGAACGCGGCGACCACCGCGACGGTCTTCGCATCGAGATCGGTGAACGCATCAGGGGCCGGCGAGTCGACGGTGAGCATGCCGAACGAGTACTCGTGCGACCGGATGACGACGGAGACGTACGACCGGTACCGCGGTTCGAATCCCGGCAGGTCCTGGTCGACGTCGACGTCCGCCGCACGGTCCCCGACGATCCGCGGTGCGCCGCCGACGAGCACCCACTCGAGGTTGCGGTCCCCGTACGGCGTCCCCGCGCGGAAGACCCCGGCGGTGTCGCCCGCTCCGCCGTGCCCGATCGGTTCGAGCGCGCCCAGGTCCGCCGAGAGCTGGTACACGTTGGCGCGGACGTCCGGGACCCTCGGGAGCAGGTAGAAGGCGAGGGCCACTGCGACCCGGTCGGCGAACGCCGGGAGTTCGCTCCGACGGTCACGTCGCCGCAGTTCGGTGAACCGGACGAGCCGCGTGGCGAGCTGCCCGAACGCGTACCGGACCGCGGTGCCCTGTTCGAGCTCGACGGCCGCGGAGTCGTCTGCGGCGGCGATCCGTGACGCCTCGGCACGGCGGGCCCGCACCACCTGCACGAGCACCGCGGCGACGAGGACGACGAGCCCGAACACGACGAGCGACACCCGAACCGCCGACGTCGCGACGAGGTTCGGCAGCTGGAACGCCGCGGTGGGCGCAGCGGCCACCACGATCGGCCACACCACCGCGCCGATGCGCCCGGCACGTGTCCGGCGTCGTTCCTGTTCCTGCCCCATGCCTCGACGGTAGGCGGCGCCACCGACGCGGACGGAGTTGTCCACAGGGTGACGTGTGTTGTCCTCCGCAACGCTGACTTGACCCCCGTACAGGGGGCGCGCACGATCTGTCCATGAAGCAGCGACAGAACCTCAAGGCCCTCGCCTTCACCGCGACGGCAGCCCTCACCCTGCTCGGCGGCGCCCTCGGCGCCACCTCCGCGAACGCCGCCACGGCGTCCCCGCAGGTCATCGGCGGCGAACCCGCACCGAGCACCCCGTGGGAGGTGCAGCTCGTCTTCCAGCAGGGCGGCACCGACACCTTCGGGTGCACCGGCGAACAGCTCAACGCCTCGTGGGTGCTCACCGCCGAGCACTGCGTCGACGGCACCACCGCCATGAACGTGTACCACTCGAACAGCACCACGAACCGGGGCATCGCGACGGCCGCCGACCGGCTCTACTCGGCGCCGTCCGGCGACATCGCGCTCGTGCACCTGCGGACGCCGAAGACCCTGTCCTCGTACGCGCAGCTCGACCTCGGGTTCAGCCCGAAGTCCACCGGTACGGGGACGGTCCTCGGGTACGGCAACCGCGCGAACAGCGTCCCGACGACCGGGCTCTACCAGGCCAGCGTGAACCTCACCGGCAGCTCGACCGACGCGTACGGCGGCCTCGCCCAGCACGTCACCGGGGTCTCGGGAGCCTCGAACCACGGCGACTCCGGCGGCGCGCTCGTCGTGAACGGCAAGGTCGTCGGCGTCTGCTCCACGGGTGACGTGGCCGACCCGGGCGCGAACACGCACGCCGGGTCGAACTACGCCGTCCTCGCCCAGTCCGCCAGCTGGATCCGTTCGACCGCGGGCGTCTGACCCAGCGCACCCACCAGACGGACTGGAGGCCCGTGGCGGCGCCGCCACGCGCCTCTCCCCACCGGCACGGCCGGCCCGCCGCTGGCGCGGCGGGCCGGAACCGGCGGCGTGGGCCCTGTCCGTCGCCGGTCGCCACCACGGCGACACCGCAGCCTGGTAAGCAGGACCCATGACCGACGTCTCGACGCCCGCACCCGGAACCAGAGCACTCGTCCTCGGGGGTGGCGGCGTCGCCGGCATCGCCTGGGAACTCGGGGTGCTCACCGCGCTCCAGGACGCCGGGGTCGACCTCGACGCGGCCGACCTCGTGGTCGGGACGAGTGCCGGCAGCGTCGTCGGCACGTTCGTCCGGTACGGCGGGGTCCAGCAGGCGTACGACCAGCAGCACGCCCCCGTCCCCACCACCTACGAGGAACCCGTCGCCATCGACGGCGAGGACTTCCAGCAGCGCATCGGCGCCGTCCTCGAGGGCGCGACCTCCGACCAGGACGCCCGCGCACGCCTCGGCCTCCTCGCGCAGCAGACCACGACCGGGCAGACCGACGACGAGCGCGTCGCCACGTTCACCGAGACCCTGCCCGCGACGGAGTGGCCCGCGAAGCCGCTCGCCCTGACGACCATCGACGCGACGGACGGCACCTTCCGCGTGGTCACCGCCGCCGACGGGATCCCGCTCCCCCGGGCCGTCGCGGCGAGTTGCTCCGTGCCCCTCGTGTGGTCGCCGGTCGGGATCGAGGGACGCCCCTACATCGACGGCGGTCTCCGCTCGGCGACGAACGTGGACGTCGCCGCTGGGTACGAGCGCGTCCTCGTCGTCGCCTGCGGTCCCGAGGGTCCGTCGCCGCTCGGGCCGTGGCTCGACGTCGCGGTCGAAGGGCTCCGCGCCGCCGGCAGCTCGGTCGAGGTCGTCGTGGCGGACAGCACCGCGCAGCAGGCATTCGGCACGAACTCGCTGTCCCTCAGCACGCAGGCGCCGTCCGCCGACGCCGGGCGGACCCAGGGCAGCGCGGTCGCCGAGGGGATCGCGGCGTTCTGGGCGTGATCCGCACGGGCACTTGTCCACAGGTCGGCGTCGTGACCGTCGCGGTGTCGGGTCGCGCCGATAGCGTGGGGGCATGACGACGCCGTTCTCGGACCTCGACCAGTACACCGCCCTCCCCCGCGTGGACGGAATCGCAGTGAGCCCGGACGGCTCCCGCGTCGCGCTCACCGTCAGTGTGCTCGACGCCGACGGCACCGGGTACCGGCGGTCGATCTGGGCGGTTCCTGGCCCGTCGTCGGACTCCGACTCTGCCCCGGTCCGGTTGACGCGTTCGACGAAGGGCGAGGGCGGGGTCTCCTTCACCCGCTCCGGTGACCTGCTCTTCGTCTCCGGGCGTCCCGACGGTGAAGGCGACAAGGACAGCGACGCCCCGCAGCTCTGGCTCCTGCCCGCCACCGGTGGCGAGGCCCGACCGGTCACGAAGCTCGCGGGCGGGGTGGGCGGAGTGCTCGGCGCCGCGTCGGCGGCCGACACCGTCGCGATCACGGCCGGACTGTTGCCCGGAGCCGGCACCGACCGCACGGGCGTGGTCGCTGCCGACGCCGAACTGCGCGGGCGGCGGAAGGACCGGAAGGTGCAGGCGATCCTGCACGAGACGTACCCGGTGCGGTTCTGGGACCACGACCTCGGCCCCGACGAGACGCACGTCCTGACCCTCGACCTCGCGACGCTGCAGGAGCCGGCTCTGCACGAGACGCCGACCGAGTCGGGCGCGTCCGACGCCTCCGATTACCCGGCCCACCTCCCCGTACTCACCGACCTCACGCCGGCACCCGCTCGGTCCCTCGAACACGTCGACGGGGTGGTCGCGCCCGACGGCTCGGTGGTCGTCGCGACGGTCGCCGTCCAGGAGGCCCGTGGTTCGCGATCGACGATCGTCGCCTTCGACGTCGCGAGCGGCCAGAGCACGGTGCTGTGCAGCGATGACGCCGTCGACCACGAGACACCCACCCTCAGTCACGACGGGCGGACCCTGGCGTGGGTGCGGACGCCGCGCTTCACGCCGCAGGGTGCGACGCAGCAGGAGATCTGGGTTGCCGACCTCGACGGCACCACGGTGTCCGGTGCACGACGCATCGCCACCGACTGGGACCGCTGGCCGAACGAGCTGGTCTTCGCGCACGGCGACGGTGCGCTCCTGGCGACGGCGGACCAGGACGGTCGCGCGCCGGTGTTCCGGCTGCCCCTGGACGGCGGCGCCATCGAGCAGCTGACCCACGACGACTGGGCGTACTCGAGCCTGCGTGTGGCGGACGCGAGCGGCGCGGTGGTGGCGCTCCGTGCCTCCTGGGCGGCCCCGCTGCACCCCGTGCAGATCGCGACCGACGGGACGGTGACGCCGCTCGCGACGCCCGCTGCGCTCCCCGACGTCCCCGGCCGCCTGGAGGAGGTCGAGACCACAGCCGCCGACGGCTCCCGCGTGCGCGGCTGGCTCGTCCTGCCGCCGTCCGACGCCGGCGACGGGCCGCACCCGCTGCTGCTCTGGATCCACGGCGGCCCGCTGAACTCGTGGAACCAGTGGTCCTGGCGGTGGAACCCGCAGCTCGCCGCGGCGCGCGGGTACGCGGTGCTCCTGCCGGACCCCGCACTGTCCACCGGGTACGGGCTCGACTTCATCAACCGGGGGTGGAACGCCTGGGGTCAGGCGCCGTACACGGACCTGATGGCGATCACCGACGCGGTCGAGGCGCGCGACGACATCGACGAGACCCGGACGGCTGCGCTCGGCGGGTCCTTCGGCGGCTTCATGGCGAACTGGGTCGCCGGGCACACCGACCGCTTCCGAGCCATCGTCACTCACGCCAGCCTGTGGGCGCTCGACCAGTTCAACGGCACCACGGACATGTCGCAGTACTGGCAGTCGATCTTCGACGCCGACGGACTGCACGAGAACGACCCGCACCGGTTCGTGGCGGACATCACCTCACCGATGCTCGTCATCCACGGCGACAAGGACTACCGCGTGCCGATCGGCGAGGGCCTCCGGCTGTGGTCCGAGCTGGCCGAGCATCACGCCTCGCCGGACGGGACGATGCCGCACCGGTTCCTGTACTTCCCCGACGAGAACCACTGGGTGCTCAAGCCGCAGCACGCGGTGGTCTGGTACGAGACGGTGTTCGCGTTCCTCGAGCAGCACGTGCGCGGCGGCGAGTGGGAGCGGCCGGAGCTGCTCGGGTAGGGCGCCGGGCCGATCCGACCCGGAACGACAAGACCGACGTCGTACGACGTCGGTCTTGTCGTTCCGGGTCCGCCCGGGTCGGCCTGCGTTGGCCCGGTCCGACCTACACGAACGCGGCCTGGCCGGTGATCGCGCGGCCGACGATGAGGGTGTTCACCTCGCGCGTGCCCTCGTACGAGTAGATCGCCTCGGCGTCCGCGAAGAACCGCGCGACACCCTTGTCGAGCACGATGCCGTTGCCGCCCTGCACCTCGCGGCACCATCCCACGGTCTCGCGCATCTTCGCGGTCGCGAACGCCTTCGCCATCGCCGAGTGCTCGTCGCCACCGGTCCCCGCGTCCTGCATCGCAGAGGCCTGCGTGCACAGCGCGATCGACGCCGTGATGTTCGCGAGCGACTTCACGAGCAGGTCCTGCACCATCTGGTGCGCGGCGATCGGCTTGCCGAACTGGATGCGGGTGCGGGCGTAGTCGAGCGCCGCCTCGTAGGCACCGACCGCGATGCCGATCGCCTGCCACGCCACCTCGGTCCGGGTCAGGCGGAGCACCTCGGCCGTCGCGCGGAAGGAGTCCGCCCGCTGGAGGCGCCGCGACTCGGGTACCCGGACGCCGGTCATCACGATGTCGGCGTTCTGCACCCCGCGCAGAGCGATCTTGTCCTCGATCTTCGTCGCGGTGAACCCCGGGGTGTCCGTCGTGACGAGGAAGCCCTTCACCTGGTCGTCGGCGACGTCCTTCGCCCAGATGACGACGACGTCCGCGAACGTGGCGTTGCCGATCCAGCGCTTCTCGCCGTCGAGGACCCAGGTGTCGCCGTCTCGCCGAGCAGTCGTCCGGAGACCCCTGGCCGAGTCACTGCCGGAGAGGGGCTCGGTCAGACCGAAGGCACCGACGATCTCACCGGAGGCCATGCGCGGCAGCCACTCCTGCTGCTGCTCGTCGCTGCCGGCCACCGCGATCGAGTTCATGGCGAGGCCGGACTGGACGCCGATGAACGTCGCGACGCTGGCGTCCACCCGGCCGAGTTCGAGCGCCGCCCACCCGCGGTACACCGCCGAGTTCTCGAAGTGCCGCACCAACGGAACGCCCGCGCCGTACATGCCGAGCTCCGACAGCGGCTTGATGACCTGCATCGGGAACTCAGCACGCGCCCAGTACTCGTCCGCGATCGGGCGCACCTCGGACTCGAGGTACGTGCGCAGCCGTCCGAGTGACTCGCGCTCCTGGTCGGTCAGCCCCTCCTGGAACCGGTAGAAGTCGGACTCGAGGATCGCGGGGGTGGCCGTCGTCAGTGACATACACTGATCGTGCATCATTCTCGGAAACGTTGCAAGGGAGGATCGCGTGTACACATCGGATTCAGCGCTGCGCGCGTTCCGGGAGGCACGCCACACCTTCATCGCCGGGTCCCGGATCGACATGGGTGCCTTGGCCACCTCGCTCGGCGTGGACCGCACGTCCCTGTTCCGGTGGGTGGGCAACCGTGACCGGTTGCTGTCCGAGATCCTCTGGTCGCTCGCCGTCCCGACGTTCGACGCGGCTGCCGCCGCGGCCGCCCCGTCCGGTGCCGCGCGCATCGTCGACGTGCTCGACCGCTTCACGGCGGACCTGATCGAAGCCCCCTACTTCCGGGCGTTCCTCACCCGCGAGCCGGCACGGGCACTCCGTCTGCTGACCACGACCGAGAGCGATGTGCAGAACCGGTTCGTCGGCCGGGTCACCGAGCTCGTCGACCGGGAACGCGTCGCCGGCGTGTTCGACCCGACGCCGCTGTCCGCCGAAGAACTCGCCCGGCTGCTCGTCCGGATCTCCGAGTCCTTCACGTACGCCGACCTCATCTCCGGCGAGACGCCAGACCCCGCACGGGCTCGGGCGACGTTCGAGTACGTCCTCCGTCCCACCACCATGCCCCTTGTCACGACAGGAGACCGATGACCATCGCCGACTACCCGTTCGTCCGCGTCTACCCCACACGGTGGAACGACAACGACATGTTCGGGCACCTGAACAACACGATCTACTACAGCGCGATGGACAACGCGTCCACCTACTGGTTCCGCGAGGAAGCCGGGCTCGACCCCTTCTCGTCCGAGTGGATCGCGGTGCTCGTGTCGTCGAGCTGCCGGTTCGTCGAGTCAGCGGTGTGGCCGGACGTCATCGAGGTCGGGATGCGCTCGAAGCACCTCGGGAACACGAGCCTGTCGTGGGAGTTCGGGTTGTTCCGCCAGTCGGACGGCGTCCTGCTCGCGACGGGCGAGTTCGCGCACGTCATCATCGACCGCGCAGGCGCCCGCCGGCCCATGCCGCTGCCGGACTCTCTCCGCGAGCTCGTCACCGCGACGATGACGGCACCCGCCGAGGTCTCTGCCGACTGACCCGCCCCCGATCCGCCGCCCTCCGCAGCCGTCGGCCGAGTTGCGCCCCGCAGCGCACATCGCGCCCCGTTACTCCGGGGCGCGATGTTCGTGAGAGGGCGCGATGCGGAAGCGGCTTCGGGCGCGCGGCTACGCCTTGAGCGCCGCCAGCTCGAGGTTGATGTCGTCGGGGTCCTGCACCGACAGGATGACCATGCCCGCGTCGCCGAGGTCGGTCACCTCGCCGTGCTCCACGCCGGCGGCATCGAGTCGGGCGGCAGCCTGGTGCAACTCGTCGACCGACCCGACGACGAAGCTCACGTGGTCGAGTCCGACCGTGTCCGGGTTGAACCGCTGACCCGCGGGAGCGACCGGCCGCAGGCCGAACACCTGGTCGCCGAGCTGGAAGACGCTGCCGCCGTAGAAGCGCTCGCGGTCCTCCAGGACGCCGGGCTCGTCGACCTGGTCGCTGAAGTCGATGGCCGGATCGGTCCCGAGCAGCTGCTGGTAGAACGCCTTGCTGCGGTGGATGTCGGTCACGGTCACGCGGACGTGGGCAAGGGCGGTGGGTCGGGCGAACGGTTCGGTCACGGGGAGTGCTCCTCTGGGAAGTGGCCGGCAGGGTCCGGCACCCGTTCGACGCAACGCTCCGCACCTGACCACTGCCCGCACCCGTGCGGCGACCGGACAGCGAGCCGCGCCGCCGCCGCGCCCGACCTAGATCAGCGCGTCCGTCAGGTGGTTCGGCGTCCCGAACCGGTGCGCCGTGATCGACACCGCCTGCTCGCGGACGAACGGCAGGATCTCGAGCCGACCGGCTTCGGTCACGGGCTCCCCGTACACGGCGACGTCCGGACGACCGCCGACGGCCGAGTACAGCGCCGAGACGTCCCCGCCGATCAGCCGGACCCGCGTCGACGGCCCGCTCGCGACCGCCGAAGCGAACGCCGGGTCGGAGTGGGACTGCGTGAGCGATCGGACGTTCGGCAGCGCCCGCACGGCCGACACGACCGCGGACGGCAGCGTCGACGCGGTCGAGACGTCGATCGTGGTCCCGGCACGGACGGAGGCCGCGATGACCCGGACGAGATCAGCGAGCGCGTCCTCGGCGGCCGAAGCCGGGGAGGCCAGCCGCACGTGCACTGCCGGGAACGGCAGGTACCGCGCGATGTTCCGCTCCGCGGTCAGGGCCGAGACGTCGGTGGCGGTGCCGAACAGGGAGTCCCACGCGCGCTGGTCCGAGGCGACAGCCCGGTCGAGCGACGGCGACGCCTCACCCGCAGCGCGCACGAACGCCGACACCGGAGCGGACGGAGACGAGCCGGACGCAGCCGGCGCAGGGGTCCACGACCCGAGCCCGAGCAGGTAGTTCAGCCCACCGGCCTTCGTCCCGGCACCGACGGCCGACTTCTTCCAACCACCGAACGGCTGGCGGCGGACGATCGCGCCGGTGATGCCACGGTTGACGTAGAGGTTGCCCGCCTCGATGCGCGACAGCCAGGTGCCGATCTCGGCGGCGTCGAGCGAGTGGAGTCCCGAGGTCAGGCCGTAGTCGACCTCGTTGACGATGTCGATCGCCTCGTCGAGGGTCTTCGCCGTCATGACGCCGAGGATCGGACCGAAGTACTCCGTGCGGTGGAACGCCGAACCACGACGGACGCCCTGGCGGACACCGGGGCTCCAGAGCTTGCCGGAGTCGTCGAGCTTCCGCGGCTGCACGGCCCACGACTCCCCCGCACCGAGCTTCGTGAGGCCGTCGAGCAGCTTGCCGGCGGCGGGCTCGATGACCGGTCCCATCTGCGTGGTGGGGTCGGTCGGGTACCCGACGGTGAGCGACGACACGGCGTCGACGAGCTGCGACCGGAAGCGACGCGACGTGGCGACGGAACCGACGAGCACGACGAGCGACGCCGCGGAGCACTTCTGCCCGGCGTGACCGAATGCCGAGGCGACGACGTCCTTCACCGCGAGGTCCAGGTCCGCCGAGGGCGTCACGATGATCGCGTTCTTGCCCGAGGTCTCGGCGAGCAGCGGCAGGTCGGGACGGAACGAGCGGAACAGCTCGGCGGTCTCGTACGCCCCGGTCAGGATGACCCGGTCGACGAGCGGCGACGCGACGAGCTGCTGCCCGAGGTCGTTCTCGGACACCTGCAGGAACGCCAGCACGTCCGCCGGTGCACCCATGGCGTCGAGCGCGGTCTCGATGATCGACGCGAGGACGGCCCCGCAGCGCTCGGCCGGGGGCGCCGGCTTGAGCACGACGGCGGACCCGGCAGCGAGCGCGGCGAGGGTCGACCCGGCGGGGATCGCGACGGGGAAGTTCCACGGCGGCGCGACGAGGGTCAGGGCGGCCGGGGTGAAGGAGGCGCCGTCGACGTCGTCGAGCGACTCGGCGAGCGAGCCGTAGAAGTGCGCGAAGTCGATCGCCTCGGACACCTCGGGGTCGGCCTGGTCGATGGTCTTGCCGGTCTCGGACGCCATCACCTCGACGAGGGCTGCGCGGTTCGCCTCGAGCGCCTCGCCGACGGCGTGGAGCACCCTGCCGCGCGCGGCACCGGACCAGGTCCCCCAGACGGCACCGGCGTCCCGGACGCGAGTGAGGGCCGAGTCGAGCGACGGGGCGGAGTCGACCCGTGCCTCCCGGACGGCCGCGACGCCCAGGGAGGACGTCGCGACGCGCCCGGTGATCGCTGCTCCCCACTCGCGGAAGGACGCCACCGACGGGTCGGTGTCCGGGGTGTTCTGGAAGTGTCCGACTCCGGGGCGACCGACGGCCGCGTAGCGGTCGGCGACACGGTGGGACGCGGGCGCGGCGAGGCCCTCCGGTGTGGCGAGGGGCTCGAGGGAGGCACGGAAGCGCTCCTCTTCACGGGCGAAGAGCTCCGGCGAGGACACCAGCGAGAACACCGCGGACATGAAGTTCTCCTGCGATGCGCCTTCTTCGAGCCGGCGGATGAGGTACGCGATCGCGACGTCGAACTCCTGCGGGTGCACGACGGGCGTGTAGAGCAGGAGGGAGCCGACGGTGTTCCGCACGGCCGAGGCCTGCCCCTGCGCCATGCCGAGGAGCATCTCGAACTCGATGCCGTCCCGCACGCCGCGCTCCCCTGCGAGCAGCCAGGCGTGGGCGACGTCGAACAGGTTGTGGCCGGCGACGCCGACGCGCACGTTCTCGATGCGCGTCGGGGTCAGCGCCCAGTCGAGGACTCGCTTGTAGTTGGTGTCGGAGTCCTGCTTGGTGTGCCAGGTGGCGAGCGGCCAGCCGTGCACCGATGCCTCGACCTGCTCCATCGGCAGGTTCGCGCCCTTCACCAGGCGGACCTTGATGCCGGCGCCGCCACGGGCACGACGGGCGGCGGACCACTCCTGCAGGTGCTCCATCGCGGCGAGCGCGTCGGGCAGGTACGCCTGGAGCACGATGCCGGCTTCGAGACCGGTGAACTCCGGCTCGTCGAGGAGCTTCGTGAAGACCGCGATGGTGAGGTCGAGGTCCTTGTACTCCTCCATGTCGAGGTTGATGAACTTGGCCGGGGACGCCGACGCGGCCCGGCGGAAGAGGGGCCGGAGCTTCTCGATGATGTCCTCGACCGCGTGGTCGAACGCCCACGGGGAGTGCGGGTGCACGGTCGAGGAGACCTTGATCGACACGTAGTCGACGTCGTCGCGGGCGAGGAGCTTGTGCGTGCCCTCGAGCCGACGGGCTGCTTCGCCCTCGCCGAGCACGGCCTCGCCGAGCAGGTTGACGTTCAGCCGGACGCCGTCGCGCTTGATCTTGGCGATGGCCGGGCCCAGCTTGGTGTCGGTCGCGTCGACGATGAGGTGGCCGACCATGTTCCGGAGCACCCGACGTGCGATGGGCACGACGACGCCGGGCAGTGCCGGTGCCATCCCGCCACCCAGGCGGACGAGTCCACGGAGCGCTGCGGGCAGGAAGCCGGGCGCACCGGGAGCGATGGCGCGGAGCTTGCGGGCGGCGACGCCGAGGTCCTCGGGTCGGACGACGCCGTCGACGAACCCCACGGCGAAGTCGAGCCCGGCCGGGTCGGCGAGGACCCCGGCGAGCTGTTTCGCCGAACCGTCGACCGGGTAGGTCTCGGCTTCGGCGAGCCACTGTCGCACGAGCGCGACGGACTGGTCCGCGAGGGCGTCGTGGTCGGTGGCGGGGTGCTCGTGCAGGGTCGTCATGGGTTCAGTGTGGAGCGCCGCATGCTGAAGCGGAAGCAACGGTTCGTGACGAATACCGTTCAGCAGAGCTACAGTGTCAGCGTGCTCGATGTCCGCCGTCTCGTCCTGCTCCGTGAGCTCTCCATCCGGGGCACGATCGCCGCGGTCGCCGAGGCCGTGAACTTCACCCCGTCGGCGGTCTCGCAGCAGCTCAGCGCCCTGGAGCGCGAGGCCGGCGTGCCCCTGCTCCGGAAGGCCGGTCGGCGGCTGCAGCTCACCCCGCAGGCCGAGGTCCTGGTGCAGGCGGCCGGGCACGTGATGGACGTCCTCGAGCTGGCGCAGTCGCAGGTCGAGGAGACGATGCCGACCGTGCAGGGCCGGATCCGTGTCGCGGTGTTCCAGTCCGCGGCCCTCGCCCTCATGCCGAACGCCCTGCACGCCATGGCGACCGAGCACCCGGACGTCCGCATCGAGATGGTGCAGCGGGAGCCGGAGACCGCCCTGCACGAGACCTGGGCCCGCGACTTCGACGTGGTCATCGCGGAGCAGTACCCCGCACACGCGGCTCCGCACCTGCCGGGACTCCACCGCGAGGACCTCACGACCGACGCCGTCCGGCTGGCCCTGCCCCCGATCGACACCGCACTCGCTCCGGTGTCGTCGATCGAGGACGCCGAAGCACTCCCCTGGGTGATGGAGCCGCGCGGGACCGCGTCGCGGCACTTCGCCGAGCAGGTCTGCCGACGCTGGGGCTTCGAGCCGGACGTCCGCTACGAGACCGCCGACCTGCAGACGCAGATCCGCCTGGTGGAGTCCGGGAACGCCGTCAGCCTGATGCCCGACCTGATGTGGACCGGTCGCACGACGACGTGCCGTCTGGTCGAGCTGCCCGAGCACCCACGACGGACGATCTTCACGGTGGTCCGGTCGGCCGGGTCGTCCTCCCCCGCGGTCCGCGCGCTCCGCCACGCCCTCGAACGCGCGGCCGCCGCGGTGGGTGACGCCGGTACGGACGTCGTGACCGATCCGTGACCTCCGACATGTCAGGACCGGTCGTCGTCGGACACTCCCTGGGTAGAGGACGCTGATCGAGCGTCCCAGCCAGGCATCCGAGGGGGATCCCATGAACCAGTCCTGCAAGTACACGCTCCGCCGCAACGCGGCGATCGGAGCGGCCATCGCGATCGTCACCGCCTCGTCGGCGTTCGGCATCGGGGCGAGCGCCGCCTCCGCGGCCACCGACGAGACGGCCGCACCGAGCAGCACCACCACGTCCGCACCGCAGGACGCAACCACCGCGGCCACCGCGACCACCGCGACCACCGACTCCGACACGCAGCAGGCCGCACCGGACGACGCGCCCGCCGACCCAGCGCCGGCCACCGACCCGGCACCCACCACCGAGACGGCGGCACCGGACGACACGCCGGCACCCACCCCGGCCGGGACCACCACGCCCACCGCGGACCCGGGGACGACGACCCCCGCCGCCGAACAGCCCGCTCCCGAGGCATCGACGCCGGTCACCTGGGCAGAGCCGTCGACCGAGGACGCGCCGATCGTCCTCACCGCGACCGCCGGCCAGCCGTTCTCGCACACCTTCACGGCCCAGGGCGGCGACGGCCCGCTGGAGTACCTCTTCGCCCCGGTGAACTTCGACCCGACCAACGACGTCAACGGCTGGTCCTGGAACGAGCAGACCGGTGTCCTGAGCGCCACCCCGAAGAGCACGATCGACGGGCCCGCACTGTTCCTGGTCACCGCGACCGACCTGCACCAGACCGCCAAGCAGTACGTCCAGGTCGACATCGAGCCCGGCGCCCCGGTGGGTGTCACGTTCGGTGTCGACAGCTCGGACTCCGACGTCAGCTGGCAGGTCGACGCCGACGGGACGATCCGTGAGTACACGCCGGGCGGCACCGGTGAGACCGTGGTGTCGGAGGTCCCCGCCACCGTCGGCTCCTCGATGACCCTCGCGGGGCTGGCCGTCGATGCGCTGGGCAACCGCACCACCCCGGGCGACGGGTACCCGCGTTCGACCGTCACGAGCACCACCGCGTCCGACGGCGTGGTCTGGGACCCGAACTGGTCGGCGAACACGGTGACGTTCTCGGAGCCGGGCACCCGCACGCTGACGGTGTCCGAGGGCGGCGTGTCGACCTCGTTCACGGTCCGCGTCTCCGAAGCCCCCGCTGCCGCCGCCGGCATCGCCGTCGGGGTGCTCCCCGCGGACGAGACGTCCGGTGACCGTTGGGGCGTCGAGGGCGACGTGATCACCTACTACCCGGCGGACGGCGACGCGCAGCGTGTCGACGCGATCCCGGCCCGACAGGGTGACCGGGTGCAGATCCGTGCCCTGGCCGTGGACGCCGACGGGCAGCCGGTCGGTGACCACACCGACCTCTCCTTCACGAGTGACGTGGCCAGCGACCGCATCGAGTACGACCCCGAGGCCGCGGCCACCTGGGTGACCTTCGACCACGCGTCGCCGCACACGATCACCGTGGCCTACGGGGACGTGACGAGCACCATCCGCTTCGAGGTGCAGCCGACGGCGACGACCGTGGTCTCGACCACCCACACGTCGACCGCGTCGGGCACCCTCGCCTACACCGGTGCCGACGAGTCCGGCCCGCTCGCGTGGGCCCTCGGCCTCCTTGCGTCGGGCGCCGGCCTGCTCGTCTGGCGCCTGCGTCGCCGACTCGGCTGAGGCACGTCACGGCGACCGCCTGACGGACTGGAGGCGCGGAGCACGACCGCCCCGCGCCTCCCGTCCGTCGTCGCGCGATCCTGTGAGAAACCCCAGATCAGAGCGGGTAGTACCGAGATGAAACCGTGATCTTCGGCGGGACCGGAACGGGCCCGCGAACCGTAATGTCAGCACTGACGAGCGCACGACCACCGGGCGCTCGCAACCCGGACTCCCAGGGGGGAACCATGCACCAGTCCACCAAGCCGCCCGTCCGCCGCGCGGCGACGATCGGCATCGTCGTGGCGGCGACCGCCATCGGCTCGGTCATCGGCGTCGGCGCGTCCGCGACGGCGGCGACGCCGACGGAACCGACGACACCGACGAGCACCACCACGGCCACCGCGACGCCGAGCGCCAGCCCGACGACGGAGACGTCAGCGCCGACGCCCAGCGCCAGCCCGACGGCGAGCACCAGCCCGACGCCGAGCGCAAGCCCGACGCCGAGCGCGAGCCCCGCCGCGAAGGACTCGGACAGTGCCACCCCGGCCGCAGCACCGGGTGACGGCAGCGACCTCGCGTTCACCGAGCCGTCGACCCAGGCCGCCCCGCTCGCCCTCACCGCCACGGTCGGCACGCCGTTCAGCCACACCTTCACCACCACGGGCGGCGACGGCACCGTCGCGTACGCCATCCAGGACGCCCCGTCGGCGGACTACACGGTGAACGTCGAGACCGGCGAGCTGAGCGGTACCCCGACGACCGCCGGCACGTTCGACTTCGAGGTCGTCGCCCTCAGCGGCTCGACACAGGTGACCGAGTACGTCCGGCTGACCGTCTCGCCGTCGCCGGTCGTCTTCACCGAGCCGTCGACGAAGGCGAAGCCGCTCGCCCTCACCGCCACCGCCGGCGCGACGTTCACGCACACCTTCCGCACCACCGGCGGCACGGGGTCGCTGGCGTACGCGATCCAGGACGCGCCCTCGACCGACCTCACCGTCAACGTCGAGACCGGCGTGCTCACCAGCACGGTGACGACGGCGGGCACGTACGACTTCGAGGTCGTCGCCCTCCGCGGCACCGCGACCGCCACGGAGTACGTGCGCCTCACCGTCCTGCCGGCCGCACCCGTCGGGGTCCTCGCGATCGTCGACACCGGCACGCCCGGTGCGACGGTCTGGTCGGTCGCCCCCGGTGGCGTGATCAGCGCGTTCACCGGCGGCGGGGAGCCCCTCGGCACCGTGTCGTCGATCCCCGTCCAGCAGGGCGGCTCGCTCGAGGTCTCCGGCCTCGCCGTCGACCGGTTCGGCAACCCGACCGCGCCGGCATCCGTGGGCACCGGCTTCGGCGCGACGGTGACCAGCTCGGTGGCGTCCGACCAGGTCGTCACCGATCCCCGGGGCGACGCCTCGAAGGTGACGTTCCCGCACGCCTCGGACCACCGCCTCACCATCACCCAGGGTGGCGCCTCGACCACGTTCGTCGTCGCCGTCCGTCCGGTCGCCACGGCCGCGGTCGCGACCACGACGGGCGGCACCGGCAGCACGCTCGCCTACACCGGCGCCGACGAGACCACGCCGTTGGCGTGGGCCCTCGGCCTGCTCGCCGCGGGCGGCGGGATCCTGATGCACCGGCTGCGTCGCCGGCGCGCGTGATCGCGACCCGGTAGCGGACTGGAGGCACGGTGCCAGCTGGCACCTGGGCCCACGCCGGCCGGTACCCGGCAGACGCGCCAGCGGCTGCCGGGCCGTGCCCGGCGGGGAGCCTCCAGTCCGTCCGTTGGTTCCGCACGTCCTCGGGTTCCCGCACGGACCCCCAAGCCGGGTCACATTTCGGTCTCCGCGATCGTGTCGACCGTCGCCAGGCCCTACGATCCGATCGTGGCCGAGAACTCTCGGCAGATTCTTACGATCCGGCACCCGACCGGACCTGGACCACCTGGGGGATCCCGTGCGCCGTAGCACCTCCACCGTCCGACGCGCCTGCGCCGTCGGCACCACCGTCGCGTTGATCGGTCTGTCGACCGGTCTGGGCGTGATGACCGCCACCGCGGCCTCCGCGGCCGAGCCGGACCCGATCGTCGCGACGTCGGACGCCTCGCCGCAGGGCACGACCGGCACCACCGGCGACTCGAACGCCACCGACGGCGGCAGCACCGCCGGGACGGGCACGTCCGGCACCGGCTCGAGCTCCGACGCGTCCGGGTCCGGCACCGGGACGGACACCGGCGCGTCCGGGACCGACACCGGCTCGACCGACGCCGGCAGCGGCAGCGGTACCGGTGGGACGACCGTCACGGACGGCGGCAGCACGGCACCGACCGGCGGCAACACCACCCCGACCAACGAGGTCGCACCGCCGACGACCGTCGCGCCGACCGTCCAGGCCGCACCGGCCACCGTGAAGATCGCCGGCGCCGCGAAGGTCGGCGTCACGCTGCACGCGCAGACCACCGGCTACGTCGGCCCGCACACCTACGCGTGGACGCGCGACGGCGACGTCACGGTGCTCACGACCGACGACTCGTACACGCTCACCGCGGACGACGTCGACCACGTGATCACCCTGACGGTCACCGACACCGACACGGCCACCCCGACCTCCGCGTCGACCGCCAAGGTCACCGAGGACGTCGCCTTCGCCGACGCGGACGGCAAGACCGCCGAGAATCCCTTCACCCTCACCGAGGACGCGGGCGTCGCCTACTCGCACTCCTTCGCCGTCAGCGCGGGCAGCGGGACCGTCTCGTACGCGATCGGCTACACCGACCCCGACGACGTCGACCCCGAGGACGAGAGCACCCCGGAGGACTCCCTGCCGGACGGCGTCGAGCTCAACACGAAGACCGGCCTGCTCAGCGGCACGACGTTCTCCTCGGGCGTCTACGACTTCACGGTCGTCGCGTCCAACGGCACCTCGACGGCCACCGAGTACGTCGAGATCGTCGTGAACCCGGGCGTCGCGGTCGGCGTCCTGGCCGTCGCCGCCGACACCAGCAGCGAGGACGTCTTCAACGGCACGAAGGACTCGAACTCCTGGATCATCCAGCCCGACGGCTCGATCATCACGATCCACCAGCCCGCCGACTTCGACCAGGACCCGACGTTCGAGGAGGGCGGCCAGCCCACCGTCAAGCAGGGGCAGTCGCTCTGGATCCAGGGCTACTCGGTCGACGAGTACGGCAACCAGACCCAGGATTGGGACCCGGAGACCGGTGACCTCCCCCGCCCCCTCGTGACCAGCAACGTCGCCAGCGACCAGATCGCCTGGGACGACGACGAGTACGCGACCCGCATCACGTTCCCGCACGCCTCCACGCACATCATCACGGTGGCGCAGGATGACGTCTCGGTGACGTTCCCGGTCACCGTGGTGCCGAACGCGGCGACCGTCGCGGTCGTGAAGCCCGTCGCCTCGGGCCGTCAGCTCGCCTACACCGGTACCGACGCGACGGGCGCCCTCCCCTGGGCCCTCGGTCTCGTCCTCGCCGGCGCCGGCCTCATCGGTGCGCGCACGCTGCGTCGCCGCCAGACCGAGCGCTGACCCCCGGACGCCTCCCGTCAGTCGCGTGCCCGCGCGGCTGACGGGAGGCCCACCTCGGCCCCGCCCCGCCCGTCACCGGCGCGGCGGGGCCGTTCCCGTCATGCGGCGGCCGTCGATCGGTAGCGTGGGCACATGCCCACGCTCCTGCACATCGACTCGTCCGCCGATCTCGCACACTCCCGCTCGCGAGCCCTCACCGCAGCCTTCGCCGACGCCTGGCGCGCCCGCGGTCCGGAGTACACGGTGGTGCGCCGCGACCTGCACGTCGACCAGCTCCCCCACCTGGAGTCGTCGGCACTGCACTGGGCAGCGGCGGACCGCACCGACGACGAGGTCGTGGCACCCGAGGCCGACGCGCTCCGGCAGGAGGTCATCGACGAACTCCTCGCCGCCGACGCCGTCGTGGTCGGGGCGCCGCTCTACAACTACACCGTGCCGTCGACCCTCAAGGCGTGGATCGACCGCATCCACGTCCCCGGTGTCCTCGCAGGTGACGTCCAGCCCCTCGCCGGCCGCCCGGTGGTCACCGTCGTCAGCCGCGGTGCCACGTACGACGCCGGCACCCCGACCGAGGGCTGGGACCACGGCTCCCCCGTGCTGCACCTCATCCTCGGCACCGCCCTCGGCATGAAGCTCTACCCCGTCACGGTCAGCGCGACCCTCGCCGACCGGCTGCCCGACCTGGCACCGCTCGCCGACCACGCCGCCGCCGAGGTCGCCGACGCGACGACGACCCTGGAGCGCCTCGCCGCCACGATCGCCTGACGAGGGTCGGCGCCGACGAACCACGAATCCGACGTCGAACCGGGTCCACGCCCTGGTTCGACGTCGGATTCGTGGTTCCGTGCAGGCGCCGCCCCGATCAGGCCGGGCGGACCTCGCCGGCTCGTCCGAGCAGTGCCGCGTGGAACGCCGTCTGCGTCAGGGCACTCGCGAGGAGGAACCCCGTCATCGACTCGATCCCGCCGCTGAACGGCACCCGCGACGCGACCTCGTACAGCGTCGGCGAGGCCGATGTCGGCGATGACAGCGCGTCGAGCGCCTCGGCGACGTGCCGGGACCGCTCCTCCCGGTGCCTCGCGAGGGTCCGCGCACGGGCGACGACGTCCCGGAACCGGTACTCGTGCCCCGGGCACACCTCGAGGTCCGCGTACGGGTCGAGCCGCCCGAGGGACGCCAGGTAGTCGCCGAGCGGGTTCGTCGTCGTGCGTCCGCCGAGCCCGATCCCGGAGTTGATCCGGGGCAGCACGTGGTCGCCGGTGAACAGGAGCCCGTCGCCCTCGTCGACGAAGCAGCAGTGCCCGGCCGTGTGCCCGGGGGTCCAGAGCGTCCGGATCGTCCGCCCGGGGACGGGCAGCACGTCGCCGTCCTCGAGCAGCAGGTCGGCGAAGGGCTCCGACGTCCGCCCGAGTCCGATGCGGCGGCCGCTCCCCCAGGCCTCGACCACGCCGTCGCGCAGGTCCTCCGGCAGCCCCCACGTCGCGATGTCGGCATCGTTCGCGGTCGCGTCCTCGCGCTCACGGCGCAGCGCCTGAACCTCGAGCCCGTGCATCGCGACCCGGGCGCCGGTGGCTCGGCGGACCGCCGCAGCGGCACCGAGGTGATCCGCGTGCAGGTGCGTCACGACGACCAGGCCGACGTCGTCGAGCGACCGGCCGATCGCCGACAACCCGTCACCGAGCCCCTGGAGGTCGTCGTCGGACGCCCACCCCGGGTCGATCAGCGTGAGCGATCGGTCGGAGCCCTCCACGACGTAGACGAGCGTCGCGTCGGGCACGCCGAACCGGAAGGGCACGGCGAGGGTCCAGATGCCCGGCCGGACCTCCTCGACGGGAGGCAGGACACCGTCGCGGAGCGCGGCGGCCTGCACGGGGCTGATCGGTTCCGGTGCCGGCGCTGCCGGCGGTGGCACGGTCGTCACGCGTTCCACCCTACTGACGCGACCGGCGGGACCAGGACGAGCCGCGCCTCCAGGCAGTCTGCCGCGCCCACGCGAGTAGACAGGCCGCATGGAGATCGCACCGATGCTCGCCAAGGCCGTCGCCACCGTCCCCGAACCCGACAGCGTGAAGGGTGGTCTGCGGTACGAGCCGAAGTGGGACGGTTTCCGCGGCATCGTGACGATCGACGGCGACGACGTCGAGATCGGGAGCCGCGGCGCCAAGCCGCTGACCCGGTACTTCCCCGAGCTGGTCGAGGCGTTCCGCGCGCAGTTCGGCGGGCGGGAGCACCCGGTCGTGCTCGACGGCGAGGTGGTGCTGCGCTCCGGCGATCCGGGTTCCGAGCGGCTCGACTGGGAGGCCCTGTCGCAGCGGATCCACCCGGCAGCCTCGAGGATCGCGAAGCTCAGCTCCGAGACGCCCGCGCAGTTCGTCGCGTTCGACCTGCTCGCCGTCGACGGTTCCGAGCTGCTCGACCTGCCGTTCGACGAGCGGCGCGACCGGCTGGAGTCACTCGCCACGGGGATGTCCGACCCGCTGTTCGTCACGCGCACGACCCTCGACGTGGACATGGCCCGCGAGTGGCTCACCACGTTCGAGGGCGCCGGCCTCGACGGCGTCGTCGCGAAGCCCCGCGCGAAGCCCTACGAACCGAACAAGCGCTCGATGCTCAAGGTGAAGCACCACCGCACTGCCGACGTCGTCGCGATCGGGTACCGCGTGCACAAGAGCGGCACCGGCGTCGGCTCCCTGCTCGTGGGGCTCTACGGCGACGACGGCGAGCTCCGCCAGGTGGGCGGCGTGTCCGCCTTCTCCGACAAGCGACGGGTCGAGTTGGTCGACGAGCTCGACCCGGTGGTCCTCCGGGAGGCGGACGGGAGGCCCGTCACCGGTGACGGGGAACGGTCGCGGTTCTCGTCGGGTCGCGACACGTCGTTCGTCCGGCTGGCGCCGGAACGTGTGCTCGAGGTGCGGTACGACCAGATGGAGGGCGATCGCTTCCGGCACACCGTCCAGTTCGAGCGCTGGCGACCGGACCGCGAGGCCCGGACGTGCGGCTTCGACCAGCTCGAGGTGCCCTCGGCGTACGACCTGCGCGACGTCCTGGTGTCCGATTGACGCGTACGCATGGAAGTAGTTAGGCTAACTAGTAACTTGGGGGTGCGGCACCTGCCGCCACGAGCGACGGGAGCGGGACATGATCATCGACGGCATCAGCGACGCCCACCGCGGGACCTGGTCACGTCTGACGCGGCTGCACACGGCGAGCGTCACGCTGCCGACGCAGACGACGCGGGTGATCGAGCCGAAGCTCCTCGGCGAAGAGACCAGCGCGGCGTAGCCCGCTAGTCCGTCGCCGTCGGCTTCTTCGCACGCGACGGCTGCACGCGGGGAGGCTCCCCCGGCATCTTCGGGAAGTCCGGCGGGAACGGCAGCTCGCCCTCCCCGTTCTCGAGGTCGCGCGCCCACCACTCCAGCAGCGGTGCGATGCTCGCGGGCGCTTCGTGCATGGTCTCCCACGGATCGCCGGTCGCCCGGAGCCGGTCCGGGACCGTCCGGATCGTGAAGGCCGTGGGATCGGCGTCGTCGAGTTCGTCCCAGGTGATCGGCGTCGACACCGCTGCGTGGGCCAGGGCCCGGGGACTGTAGGCGCCCGCCATCGTCCGGTCGCGGTTCGCCTGGTTGAAGTCCACGAACACCCGCTGCCCGCGTTCCTCCTTCCACCACGCCGTCGTCACCCGGTCCGGCATCCGGCGCTCGAGCTCCCGCGCCGCCGCGATCACCGCGTGCCGCACGTCGAGGAACTCGTGCTCCGGGTGGATCGGGGCGAACACGTGCAGGCCGCGGTTGCCGCTCGTCTTGATCCACGCCGTCAGCCCCACCTCGTCGAGGACCTTCCGGAGCTCGTGCGCGATCGGTACCGTGTCGCGGAAGTCCGTGCCCGGCTGCGGGTCCAGGTCGATGCGGAGCTGGTCCGGGTGGTCGCTGTCCTCCGCACGCGAGGCCCACGGGTGGAACACCACCGTGTTCATCTGTGCTGCCCACACCGCCACGGCCGGCTCGTCCACCACGAGCTGCGGGTGCTTCCGGCCGCTCGGGTAGGTCACGGTCACGGAGCGCACGTAGTCGGGCGCGCCCTTCGGCGGGTTCTTCGAGAAGAACTGCTCGCCGTCGACGCCGCCCGGGAACCGCTGCAGGGAGATCGGTCGGTCACCGTTCGCAGCGACGAAGGCACCACCCACGGTGACGAGGTACTCGGCGAGGTCGAGCTTGGTGAGCCCGGGCTCCGGCCAGAGCACGCGCGAGGGACTGCTGATCCGGACCTCCCGGTCGCCGTCCGGCCCCGGGACCGTCAGCGTCGTCGCTTCGCTCGCCATGCAGCGGAAGCTACACGGTGCCGTCCTGGAAGGCCGCCCGCGTTCCTCCCCCTTCCCGCCCCGAGCGGGCGAAGTACGTCACGCTCGAAGCGCTCCCACGGCGTGTTCCGCCCGCTCGGCGGACCACGCGCGGCGTGTTCCGCCCACTCGTGCGCGACGATGGACGGGTGACGGAGTACATCGGGGTCGACCTCGCGTGGGGGCTCGGGACCGACCGCAAGCCCGCGAACGAGACCGGACTCGCGGCGATGCATGCCGACGGGACGATCACCGACGCCGGCTGGGCCCGTGGCGTCGACGCCGTGACCGCCTGGATCGCCGAGCACCTCGGGCCACGCTCCCTCATCGCCGTCGACGCCTCGCTCGTCGTCACGAACCCGACCGGCATCCGCGAGGCCGAACGGCAGGTCGGACAGCGCTACGGCCGGTGGAAGGTCGCCGCGAACCCGACGAACCTGGCATCTGCGGCGAGCGCCGGCGCCCGGCTGCTCGATCGTCTGACCGCACTGGGCGTCGAGTACGTGTCCGACACGGCATCCATGCGCGCAAGGACCGGGCCGGTGGTGTTCGAGTGCTACCCGTACACGACCCTGGTGGGCGTGGAGGAGCTCGGCTACGACGACGAGCGGCCTCGGTACAAGCGGCTCGACCTCACGGTCCCGGCCGCCGAGGCGCGGGCACGTCGGGCGGAGGCGTTCGACGAGCTCGTCCGACGGCTCCGGACGACGCCGCTCGACCCGCCGCTGCGGCTGGACTCGCACCCCCTGACCGCCGAGCTCGCCGGCCCCTCCGGGATCCACGGGCCGACGCACAAGCACCGGGAGGACCTGCTCGACGGCGCGCTCTGTGCCTGGACGGCCGCGTTCTGGGAGCGGCACGGCGACGGGCGCGTGCAGATCCTGGGAGGCGACCCGAGCCTCCCGGCAGACCCGCTGGACGAGGCGGGCCGGCAGCCCGTCGTGGTGGCGCCCGCGCGCCCGTCGCAGCGGCGGCCCCGCGGATAGGCTTCATCGGTGAGCACGACGACGGAACCCCTGCGCATCGGGCTGGTGTCGCTGCACACCTCCCCCGGCGACGAACCCGGATCCGGCGAGGTCGGCGGCATGAACGTCGTCGTCCGGCACCAGGCCGAGGCCCTGGCCGACCGCGGCCACCACGTCGACATCATCACGCGGCGTTCCGCACCGACGCAGCCCGACTCGGTGTCGCTCGTCCCGGGCGTCTGCCTGCGGTTCCTGTCCGCCGGCCCGGCGGAACCGGTCCCGAAGGGCGAGCACGACGCGTTCATCGAACCGTTCCGGTACGAACTCGAGCAGCTCGGCCCGTTCGACGTGCTGCACTCGCACCACTGGTTCTCCGGCGCGGCCGCCCTGCCCGTCGCTCGCGAGCGGGGCATCCCGCACGTGCAGTCCTTCCACTCGATCGCGGCCGACAGCGACACCCCGCTCTCCGAGGGCGAGCGGCCGGAGTCCCACGGTCGGATGGCCGCCGAACAGCTGCTCGCTCGGCAGTCCGACGCCGTCGTCGTCGTCTCCGAGGCCGAGGCCGACACGGTGCGCACGCGACTCGGCGGGGAGTCCGGCCGGGTCTGGATCGTCCCGCCGGGCGTCGACGGTTCCGTGTTCCGCCCCGCCGCGGCGGGTGCCCGCCGCGCGGACGTCCCCTACGTGGTCGCCGCGGCGCGCGTGCAACCGTTGAAGGGGTTGGACCTGGCGATCGAGGCGATCGCCGGCATCAGCCTGGAGGCACGCCCCACCCTCGTCATCGCGGGCGACGCCTCGAGTGAGGCGGGCGACTACGTGGACGAACTGCGTCGGCTCGCCGCCGCGCACGGCATCGCCGACCGCGTCACGTTCGTCGGTCCGCAGTCGCGGGCCGACCTGGCGTTCCTGTTCCGCGGCGCGGCAGCCGTGCTCGTGCCGTCGCACTCGGAGACCTACGGGCTCGTCGCGCTCGAGGGTTCCGCTTCCGGGGTGCCCGTCGTGGCCGCCGCTGCCGGGGGCCTCCGTGAGGCCGTGGTCGACGGCGAGACCGGGGTCGTGCTCGAGTCCCGCGACCCCGCGGTGTGGGCGGCGGAGATCGAGCGGATCCTGACCGATGCGTCGTACGCCTCCGGGCTCGCGGCTGCCGGGCGGGAGCACGCCGAGCGGCTGAGCTGGGACCGGTCGGCCGAGGGGCTCGAGGACGTGTACCGCCGCGTGGTCGGTCGCGCGTGAGCGGGGCGGGCGTGGGGGTGGCGCGCGCGCTCGCACCGTGCGGGGGCCCCGCAGTGTGCGAGGTTCCGCGCACCGTGGGACGCCGCGTGCCTCGCACACTGCTCGGCACCTCGCACACTGGGCCCGCCAGGGGCGCGAGCTCGCACGGTGCGAGGGTGCGATGAACGTGTTCGACGGGTTCTGGACCGCGCTCGACGCCGTGCCGGTCGCGGACGACGCCGAGGCCCTGTACGACGTCTCGACCGCCGAGGGGCGGCTCCGCCGGACCAACCTGGAGCGCTACCTCGACCGCGTCGGGACCGGCGCGGACACGGTGCTCGTCGCCGAGGCCCCGGGCTGGCGCGGCATGACGAACACGGGCGTGCCGTTCACGAGCATGCGAGAGCTGGGCCCGGAGTACCTCGCGCCGCCGGAGCCGACCGCTCCGTGGGAGGCGTCGTCCCGTGTCGTGCAGGCCGCCCTCGCCGAGTGGCAGGGTCCACTCCCCCTGACGTGGGCGATCTTCCCGCACCACCCGTTCGCGGCGCCGGACCGGCTGACGAACCGGACGCCGCGGCCCGCCGAGGTGCGGGACGGCGCTCCGGTCGCGCTCGCCCTCCTCGAGGCGCTGCGGGCGTCCGGCAGCACAGGCGAGGTCCGCGCCGTCGCCGTCGGGCGGAAGGCGCAGGGGGCACTCGCGCTGGCGGGGATCGACGCCGACGCGGTCCGGCACCCGGCGCAGGGCGGCGCGAAGCAGTTCACCGAGCAGGTGCTGGCGCTGAATCGCCGCGCGAGCTGACCTCGCGCCGGAAGCGCGAGCGCAGGTCGCGCGAGCACAGGTCGCACGCGCGCAGGTCGCACGACATGCTGCGTCGCACCCACCGAGGTCGCACAAGGTGCCGCTTCGACGCACTCCGGGCGGCAGTTCACGCGACCGCGCGCGCCGCAGCGGTCAGGCGGAGCGCAGACGCAGCCGTCAGGCGGAGCGGACCTCGACGCCCTTCGCGGCGAGCCGTTCTGCGACGTGCGCCGGGAGCGGTGCAGCGGCGTACACCGTGGTGAGGGCCGGGAGGTCGAGCACGTCGTCCCAGTTCTGCGGGTCGTAGCGGTCGTCGGAGCCGTCCCACCCGGGGTGCACGTCCTGCAGGACCTCGAGGTCGGAGTCGACGGTGACCTCGGTCACGAGCGACAGGTGCGACGGCAGGAGGTCGAGGTCGTCGTAGTACTCGCGTGCCCGGTCGTCCTGCCCCTCGACGTCGAGGTCCTCGTCGGCCTCGTCCTGCTCCTCCGGGTCGTACGGCTCGAGGACGTCGAGGTCGTAGCAGAGCACGTCGAGCACCAGGAGCTTCGCGTTGAAGTCGGCGAACTCGACGGCTTCCTCGGTGGTGTTCGAGTCGTCGTACATGGCTCGGAGCGTAGCGGTCGACCCCCGGCACGTCCGGAGACCGCGTGTCACGCAGGACACGACCGTGTTGCGATCAGCGGGGAGCTTCCTGTGAAGGCGGACAGAATGGTGTCCCCCGGAAGAGGCTGACGCATGGCCACCACCAACACAGAGCGCCCGCAGACGGAGCAGCCAGAGCTCAAGCGGGTCATCGGTCCCAAACTCCTCCTCTTGTTCATCGTCGGGGACATCCTCGGCACGGGCGTCTACGCGCTCACGGGGCAGGTCGCGGCGGAGGTCGGCGGAGCAGCGTGGCTCCCCTTCCTCATCGCGTTCGCCGTCGCGCTGCTCACCGCGTTCTCGTACCTCGAACTCGTGACGAAGTACCCCCAGACCGCCGGCGCCGCGCTCTACGTGCACAAGGCGTTCGGCATCCACTTCGTCACCTTCATCGTCACGTTCATCGTGATGTGCTCGGGCATCACGTCGGCGTCGACGGCCTCCCGGGCGTTCGCCGCGAACCTCGGGGCCGGTTTCGGGCTCGAGCTGCCGAACGGCGTCGTGATGCTCATCGCCATGGGATTCATGCTCGCGGTGATGGCGATCAACTTCCGCGGGGTCAGCGAGAGCGTGAAGACGAACGTGGTGCTCACCCTCGTCGAGCTCAGTGGTCTCGTGATGGTGATCCTCATCGGCTTCTGGGCGATCGCCGGCGGCAACGCGGACTTCTCCCGCGTGGTCATGTTCGAGACCCCGGAGGACAAGACGCTCCTGCTGTCGGTGTCGACGGCGACGTCGTTGGCGTTCTTCGCGATGGTCGGCTTCGAGGACTCGGTGAACATGGCCGAGGAGACGAAGGACCCCTCGCGGATCTTCCCGAAGGTCATGCTCACCGGCCTCGGCATTACCGCGGTCATCTACGTGCTCGTGTCGATCTGCGCCGTGGCCGTGGTGCCGATCGGTGAGCTCGCCGGCAACGAGACACCGCTCGTCACCGTGGTGCAGACCGCGGCCCCGGACTTCCCGATCGCCGACCTGCTGCCGTTCATCTCGATGTTCGCCGTCGCCAACACGGCGCTGATCAACATGATGATGGCGTCGCGCCTGCTGTACGGCATGAGCAAGCAGGGTGTCCTGCCGGGCTTCCTGGCGAAGGTCTCGCCGACCCGTCGCACCCCCTCCACCGCGATCGTCTTCACGACCCTCATCTCGCTGCTGCTGATCGGCTGGGTCTCGCTCGACCCCGACTCCCCCATCGTGGTCGTCCTCGGTGGCACGACCTCGCTCCTGCTGCTCTCGGTGTTCGCCGTGGTGAACCTCTCCGTACTGGTCCTGCGGCGCGACAAGGTCGACCACAAGCACTTCCGCGCCGGGGTGGTCATCCCGATCATCGGCGTGATCACCTGCCTGTGGCTGGTGCTGCCGTTCTCGTCCGGTCGTGACCCGCAGCAGTACCAGATCGCCGGTGCGCTGCTCGCGCTCGGCATCCTGCTCTGGATCGTGACGTGGTTCACGCACGGCCGGAAGCAGGCCGAGAAGGCGCCGACGGGCTTGGTGACCGAGCCCACGAAGGTGCAGCGGCAGCACGACCACGACCACCGCGACGTCTGACGACACCCCCGATCGGGCGGGTGCGGTTCCCAGCCTGCGCACGTAACCTCGTCGTGCTCCGCCTGACCCGCCCCGCTCGAGAGGACCCGCCATGCGCCGCGTCGGCATCACGCTCGCGTCGGTCTTCGGCGCGGGCGTCGTCGCGATCGGCATCGGTGTGGTCGTGGTGATCGTCATCGCCGTGAACTCGCTGGCCGGTGCCGCGAAGTCCGTCACGGCCGACGCCGCCCCGACCTGTCCGGACGTGGCGTCGAAGACCATCGGCGGGATCGTCGTCCCCGCGGGCCCGGTCGCCGGGTTCTGCCAGGACCGCCTGGTCAACGCCGCGTACGTGATCGAGGCCGCCCAGGCACTCGGCATCGGCCCGCACACCCAGGCCGTCGGCGTGATGACCGCGATCGGCGAGTCGAGCCTGGTGAACCTCGACCACGGTGACGCCGCCGGCCCGGACAGCCGCGGCCTGTTCCAGCAGCGGGACAACGGCGCCTGGGGCACGTACGAGCAGCGGATGGACCCGTACACCGCGGCGTCGATGTTCTACGCCAAGCTCATCAAGGTGCCCGGCTGGAAGACGATGACGCCGACGCAGATGGCGCACGCCGTGCAGATCAACTCAGACCCGGAGCACTACGCGAAGTTCTGGCCCGAGGCCAAGGCGGTCGTCGAGGGGCTGACGAGCCAGAAGGTCCCCGACACCGCACCGCAGGGCTGATCACGCCACCTCGCTGACGTCGTCGACGTCGTCGAGCGACACGATCGCGACCCCACCCGTGTGCACCGCGACCTGCGCCCGGATCCGCACGCCGTGCTCGGCGAAGGCGCACGCGCAGGCGTCGACCCACTCCCAGTCGACCGGGAACAGCCGGGACTCCCCCGGACGCTCCCACACGAGCACGACCTCCGTCGCTGCCATCTGCACGACGACGTCGGAGGTGAGTGCGGCGAAGTCCTCGACGTGTTCGTCCGGCTGCCACGGCAGGTCGGAGATCGGCATGACGAACGAGACCGGCACGGCCCGCTCGTCGAGGAACAGGACCCAGCACTGGCGCGTGATCGGGCGTTCCACCAGAGCGGTCACGAGGTCGATGACGTCGTCGTCGGTCCGGACGGCGGTGTGGATGAGGCGGTCGAGCATGTCGGTGTCTGGCATGCCTCCAGACTCCCGCCGACGCCCCGGACCGCGAGCCCACGACGAGCGATCTGTGGAGGGACCCGCCGACGGACTGCGCTGTGGAGGAGGACGCTCAGATGCCGTGCGTGATCGCGCTGTCCACGAGCAGGATCGCCCCGAAGAACACGGCCACGACCGCCGCGATCCCGACCAGGACGAACGGCCACGACAGCCGCCGGCGCACGAGCCGCAGCACGCAGACGACGAGCGTGGCGACCAGCACGAGCGCGACGAGCACCGGGCCGACGTAGACCACCGCTCCGCCGAGCGCTTCGTCGCAGCTGTTGCCGGGAGCGTTGCACGAGTTGAACGCGAGCGACAGGAACACGATGCCGCCACCGGCGACCACCGACTCGGCTGCCAGGAGGACGAGCAGGGCTGTGGTGGCGACCACGTCCGCGACGCGACGGCCGCCTGCCAAGGGGTGTCGTGCCTCCCGTCCGAACGCTGCCGGAGCCGACCCGAGCGGATCGGGACCCGACCCGACCCGACCGGCACCGGGCGGTTCCGCCCTCGTCGGGGCGTCCATCATCCTCGCCGCCCGCGCGTGGACCAGAGCGACGCGGCGATCAGCAGCGGCTGGCCGAACAGCCGACCGATGCGCTTGACGTCCGAGTCGAGGCCGAAGGCGTCGCGGCGGTTCAGCCACTGCGAGATGTTGCCAGGGAACACCGCGACGAAGAACAGCGCCGCGACGGTGCCGACGAACCGCCGGCTCCGGCGCGGTGCGAGGACGAGGGCGCTGCCGAGGCCGATCTCGGCGACGCCGGAGGCCAGCACCGTGGTGTCCTCGTCGAGCGGCACGAACTCCGGCACCTGAGCCCGGAAGTCCTGCCGCGCGAACGTGAGGTGGCTCGTCCCCGCGAAGACGAGGGCCAGACCGAGCAGGACACGGAAGAAGGAACGCATGCCACCATCGTGCCCGTCCGGCAGGTCCGCGGTCCGCCGCCGCTCCGATCGGACATCCGCGCCTCTGCGCCTCCGCGTCTTCGAGGTAGATTCACGTGCATGGGAGCAGCCTCGCGAGACCACGAGCCGCCCGCCGCTCCGGCGACGTTCGCGGTGCTGCTCGGGCCGGTCGCGTTCTACATGGGGATCATCGTCCCCGCGGCGTCGATGGGCCGGCACGTGCTGCTCGGAGCGGCGTTCGGCGTGTTGTGCGTGCTGAGCGGCTGGCGAGCCCTGTCGATCGCCGGACACCGCAGGATCGCGGTCCGGGTGTGGTCGTGGATCGGGATCGTGATCGGGGCGCTCGGGCTAGTGATGCTCGTGTGGCAGCTGCTCGTGATCGCCACCGGGGGCGCGTTCCCGCCGCCGTTCTGGTCGCCGTACGCACACCGCTGACCGCGTCGCGGGCGCGGGCGCGGGCGCGTCCGTACGGCCGGGTTCGTGTGCCGAGTCTCGGCCCGAGCGACGTCTCTCGCGCCCGATCCCCCGAGAACGGTCGCCCAGCCCGAGACTCGCCGCCACGCACTCACGCGCGCACCCACGCGCGCAGCCGCCACCTCACCACCCGAGCGTGCCCGCCCCGCCCTTGAACGGCCCCACGACACGGGACGTGATCCACCCGCCGTAGAAGTCCCCCTCCTGCGCCTGCACCACCTCACCACCGACCTCGCACGAGTCCATCGCCGACGGGTAGATCGCCACCCGGTCACGCAACGACTCGTACCCGGGCATCGGCGTCGGGTAGTTCCACGCCGCCCGCGGAGCCACCACCCCGTCCCCACCCACGACGTCGAAGTACCGCGCCCGCCCCTTGAACTCGCACATGCTCGAGCCCTCGGCCGGCCGGAGGTCGAGGTCGGCCATCGGCAGGTAGTACACCGGCGGGTGCGAGGTCTCCAGCACCCGCACCGCATCGGTCGTGTCGGCGATCACGACACCCCCGAGCCGCACCCGCACACGCTCGCGGACGGGTTCGACGGCGGGCGGCCGCGGGTAGTCCCACACGGACTCCTGCCCGGGGCCAGGTTCGGTTCGGTTCGGTCGACGCATGCTCCCCGTCTACCCCACGACCCTGTACCCCACGACCCCGCCTGGAGGCCCGGCACCCGTCCGCCCCGCCGCCCCGGCCCGCCACCTGGTCGCGTCACGCGCGGGGCGCGCCCCGTGGTGCTACCCGCCGCCACGCCTGCTCCGCCACCGCGCGCCGAACGCCCGCAGGGTGCAGAGTGGGCGCGTGACGACGACGACACGCACCCTGTTCCGACGGAAGCCGATCGAGACGATCGACGACGAGACCGGTGGCGAGGGCGGCCTGAAACGCCATCTCGGCCTCTGGCAGCTCACCGCGATCGGCATCGGCGGCATCATCGGCGCCGGCATCTTCACCCTCGCCGGCACGGTCGCGAACGGCATCGCCGGCCCCGCCGTGCTCATCAGCTTCCTCGTCGCCGGGGTCGCCAGCGCCGCCGCCGCCCTGTCGTACGCGGAGTTCGCCGGCCTCATCCCGAAGGCCGGCAGCGCGTACACGTACGGCTACGCGGTCCTCGGCGAGATCGTCGGGTGGTTCATCGGCTGGGACCTGCTGCTCGAGTACACCGCGATCGTGGCGGTGGTCGCGATCGGCATCTCCGGCTACGTCGGGTTCCTGGTCGGCCAGTTCGGCATCGACCTGCCCGCCTGGATGCTCGGCGCGCCCGGCACCGGCGACGGCCACGTGATCGACGTCTTCGCGATCATCCTCTGCCTGCTCACCGCGTTCGTCCTCACCCGCGGCATCCGGAGCGCCGCGCGGTTCGAGTTCGTCGCCGTCGGCATCAAGGTCGCCCTCGTCGTGCTCATCGTCGTGCTCGGCGTGTTCCACATCAACAGCGCGAACTACTCCCCGTACTTCCCGTTCGGCTTCGGCGGCGTGATGACCGGCGCCGCGACGGTGTTCTTCGCGGTGTTCGGCTACGACGCCATGTCGACCGCGGCCGAGGAGTCCACCGACGCCCGGAAGCACATGCCGAAGGCGATCCTGCTGTCGCTCGGCATCTCGATGGTCCTGTACGTCCTGGCGACCCTCGTGCTGACGGGCATGCAGAAGTACACCGACATCGACCCGGCCTCTGGGTTCTCGTCGGCGTTCGCGTCGGTCGGCCTCGGCGGCGTGGCGAACGTCATCGCGATCGGCGCCATCGTCGGCATCATCACCGTCCTCGTGACGTTCATGCTCGGAGCCTCCCGCGTCTGGTTCTCGATGAGCCGCGACGGCCTCATGCCGAAGTGGTTCGCGAAGACCGACCCGAAGCGCCACGTCCCCACCCGCGTCACGTGGATCCTCGGCATCGCCTCGGCGGTCCTGGCGGGCGTCCTGCCGATCGGCGTCGTCGCCGAACTGACGAACATCGGCATCCTGCTCGCGTTCGTGGTCGTCTGCTCCGCGGTCATCGTGCTCCGCTACCGCCAGCCCGACCTCGACCGCCAGTTCAAGCTGCCGTTCATGCCGGTCATCCCGATCATCGGCGTCATCGCGTCGCTGTGGCTCGTCACGTTCCTGCAGTGGGAGACCTGGGTCCGCTTCGCGGTCTGGTTCGCGATCGGCCTCGGCGTGTACTTCGGCTACTCCCGGAAGCACAGCAAGCTCGCCGAGCACGCCGACCGCTGACCCGCCCCCGCCCCGCCCGCTCCCCCTTGCGCGAGACCGCACGGCCCCGCACCGGACCGCAACCGGCGTGCGGGTGACCGCAGCGGCACCGTGGCGGAACCGCACGCGTCCCGCACCGTCTGACCGCACTTCCCAGTCCTGACGGGTGCACCCCCCTTCCAGGGGACAGAACCCCGGCATCCGGCTGCCTAGCCTCGTGACACCCACTCACGAGAAGGACGGCCGGCGACCCGATGGTCAAACACTTGCTGATGATCGCGGCGATCGCGGTGCTCTCCGCCGGGCTGAGCCTGACCGCCGTGAGCACCGCGGAGTCCGGCGAACCCGACCCCACAGGGAGCGCCGTGCCGACCCGTTCAGCGAGTTCCGTCCCCACCCTCCCCGACCTCGGCGCTCCCACGTTCGAGGAGGACTTCGACACCCCGGCAGCAGCCGGCGGCCCCTTCGCCGCGACGTACGCGCAGTCCTGGCAGCCGTACCCGGACGGCATGGGCGGGAAGTACTGGTCCGGGAAGATCATCAGCGCCCACGACGGCTCCATGGACGTCGCGATGGACGGCGAGCACGGTGCAGCCGGCACGTTCGGCACACCGACGGGCGCGTGGACGCACGTCGGGGGCACCTTCAGCATCCGGGCGCGAGCGACGGGCGGTGGCGACAACGGGCTCGCGGTGATGCTCTGGCCGACGTCGGACGACTGGTCGGAGGGCGAGCTCAACTACCCCGAGGGGAACTTCGACGGCGCGGTGCACGCGTTCCACCACCTGATGGTGCCCGGACACGAGCAGGAGAAGGTGTCGTACACCGCGGACGTCTCCTGGCGCGACTGGCACACGTACACGACGCAGTGGGTGCCGGGGAAGTACGTCGAGTACTACCTCGACGGCAAGCTCGTGATGTCCGTGACGCACGACGTCCCGACCACCCCGCACCGGTACATGTTCCAGATCGGCAACTGGGGGTCGAGTGGGCACCTGCTGATCGACTGGGTCCGGACCTGGGACCGGACCTGAACGCTCAGCCGTCGCGGCGGTGCTTGCCGTTCGCCGCGGTCGGATCCGCCATCGGGTGGTTCCGGAACCACCGGAGGAGTTCCCGCGACCGGCTCGAGTCGGCACTGCGGTCGCCGGTCTCGAGGAAGTCGCTGAACCCCTCGGGCACTGCAGCCCCGTCGGTGTCCCGGTCGTACGCCATCGACCACTCGGGGAAGCGCCGCGTGTGGATGCTCTCCTCGGCGAGCAGTCGGACGTCGTCGTGCCGGTCGTCCGCGAGGATGCGCTGGTACGTCGACAGCACCGCGTCGTACGGACCCTCGAGCAGCTGCATGAACCGGCCGTTGCGGTGGACGAGGAGCCCGGTGAGCCCGTCGGCGGTGTTCCGCGAGCGGGCGTGTTCGAGCACCCCTTCGAGGGCGTCGTCGTCGAACGGCTCGGCGGCCGAACTCATGTAGACGAGTGACTGCAGCATGCCCTCGATCCTGCACGGTCAGGCATGTCTGCGACGCCCCCAGTACGGGCGGTCTCCGGCGACCGTCCAGCAGGCTCACGAGCGAAAGTGAGGCGTCCGGGTGACGGCGCCGGTCCGACGATCTGCCGACTACCGCGCGGTGACTTCCTGTCAATAGGTTCAGTTCGGGGGATGCGAGTGCCACGGGGGCAGGGCGCACCCCGCGACCAGACAGGGGTACGGATGAGTCCATCCGATCGCGCCGACGCACCGGGTCTGTCCCGCCGTCAGCTCATCACATACGCCGGAGCCGCTGCCGGTGCCGCGACACTCGGGAACATCGCGTTCTCCGGCGGTCCCGCGTCAGCAGCTCCGGTGTTCAACTTCCCGCTCGAGTACGAGGCAGCGGTGAACAGCCCGTACGGGGACCGCGTCCACCCGATCACCGGCATCGTGACCTTCCACGACGGCATCGACTACGCCGCCAGCGAGGGCATCCCGATCCACGCGGTGGCCTCCGGGACGGTGGACAGGGTCGAGAACACCGAGGGCGGGTACGGCAGGTACACGCGGATCAACCACGGTGAGGGGTACTACAGCTTCTACGGCCACCAGAGCCTGCAACGCGTGAGAGTCGGGCAGTACGTCGCCGCGGGGGCGTTCATCGGCGCCGTCGGCAACACCGGTTCTTCGACGGGCGCGCATCTGCACTTCGGGATGCACGTCGGCGGGTCCCGCGCCGACCCCGCTCGGTGGATGAACGGGGCACCGCTGCCGACCCGGTCCGGCACGACCCCGCCGAAGGACGACGACTTCGCGTTCATCGACGCGCCGGGTCGCACCGCGGCCGTCATCGGCCCCGGGTACCACCGCGACCTCACGACGACAGAGTTCTACAACGCGGCCGAGGCGATCTTCGGACCCGCGAGGAATGGCACCGACCGCGAGTTCGACGTCTGGAAAGCCGTAGCGCTCCAGGGCACGAGCACCGCAGCAGCCTGAACACACCATCCACGAAAGGGACGACACCATGAAGATCATCATCGGAGCGACCAGAGGACCCGCGGTCATCGGCCCCGGGTACATCCGCGACCTGAACTCGGAACAGCTCGAAGCTGCGAAGAAGCTCTACGGCGAACCGGTGCAGGGCACCGATCGAGCGTTCGACGTCTGGAAGGCGATCGCCACGCAGGGGCAGGTCACGAAGAGCAGCTGACGCAGTGCATCTGACACCGTGCAGCTGACACGCGCGGCTGACTCGGCGCAGGTGACGAACAGCGCTGCCGGAGCGACGGGTGTCGTGCCGGCAGCGCTGTCGTCGTCCACACCTCCGAGTGCGGGGCATGCCGCCCGATCGTGCACGGCCGGGCGGACCGCGCCGCCCCGGCTGCTCACCGGTCGCCAGTCGGCAGACCGGAGATGGCCGGGAAGCGGGTGTGGTCGGCCGGGTGACCAGCAACGTGTCCTTCGTCAGGGCGACGACGTGTGGGTGGGCCTCGTGGTCGAGTAGGAGCGAGTCGGCGGCGCATCGATCGTTCGTCGACCACCGCATCGCACGTGGAGCTTCAGGGGGTGTTCCACGTGTCTTCGCCGTGACTCCCCGCGCCTGCACAGGAGCAACCATGCGTCAGCACGTCCGGAATCTCGTCCTCGCCGTGGTCGGAGGAGCCGCAGCACTCACCCTGACCCTGGGTGGCGTCCAGACCGCCCAGGCGAGCGGCGTGATCCTCGGGGTGTTCGGAACCGCCTGTCTGCCCGGCGGCGGCTTGTGCTGGCCAGGTGGGACGCTCTCGGTCAGCGTGTCGGGCTCCGGCAAGAAGATCGCCGGCCAGAGCGCCGACGTGCAGGACCTCATCGGGAGCCGGGGATCCGGAGCCGTGCTCTGCAACTGGCACATCGACTTCAGCGACCACAACTCCAAGGGGAAGGACACCTACCGGTCCGACGGCGCGGTCCACAAGGGATGCACGGGTGCGCGGATCTCACGCAACGTCTCGAAGGGTCGGACCGCGAGCTCGTCCGCAGTGCAGACCTGTTCGGAGCTGTGGAGTCAGGGTGCCCAGGTGCACCGGACCTGCATCAACTTGGGCTGATAATCATCAGATGGTCCTCCGCACGCTGTTCGCGTACGCCGTCGTCATGATCGTGGTCGCCGGTCTGGTGTCGACGCTGCTTGCGTGGTGCTCGGTCCGCCAGCCGGTCCTCGTGTTCGTGATCGCAGGCGTCGTGGGCTTCGCCGTCGCTCACGCATCGCTCCGGCACCGCTGGCACCAGCGCCCGGCGCGTGAACGTGACTGACGTGGACGCCGTCCGGCACCGGCCCTACCCCTCACGCACCTCGCGCACGTTCTGCGCCTGCCACCCCTCGGGCACCGACTCGCGGAACGCCCGGAGCGCGTCCTCGTAGCTGCTGCCGGTGGCCTCGTGCGGCCGCGTGTCCCGCGCCCGGGCAACCGCCCGCACGGTGGTCTCCCCCGTCGCCTTGCTCGTCACCGCGTTGATCTGCTGCAGCTCGAACCCGTCCAGGTCGAGCGCAGCGATCGCGGCCTGCCGAGCCGCCTCGATGTTGTCCCCGCTGCCCTCGGACTCGCGGGTCTCGGTCGATCGCAGTTCGCCTCGCATGGTCGTCACCGAACCAGTATGGCTCGGTCGGCTTCAGTCGAGCGGCGTCCAGTCGAGCACCTGGCCGTCCTCGGTGCACCAGGTGGTGTCCGCACCGTCCTCGTTGACCACGCCGTAGCTCGGCGCCCAGTACACGGCGTCGATGTCCTCCTGCTTCGGGAAGGTCCCGACGACGGTGCCGTTCGACGTGTCCGGCTCGCCCGGGACGGGATCGACGTCGTTCGTCTCCGAGTTGAAGAGTCCGTACGTCGTGCCCGTGATGCTGTCGAACTCGATGTAGAGGCCGATGTGCTTCGTCTGGCCCTCGTTGCCGAGCTGGACCTGGTACGTGTTCCGCTGACCGCCGTCGTCGGTCGGGACACCCTTCCACTCGACCCGGTAGGCGTCGGCGGTCTCCTCCAGGGAGACACTGCCGCCGCCCGACGACAGGTGGCAGGACGCCTTGCCCGGCGTCGCCGCGGCCTTCGTCCGGGTCGGTGTCGGTGCGGCGTCTCCGGAGCCGCCGGCCGCGCACCCGGCGAGCGCGGTGGTGAGCAGCAACGCGCCCGTCACGAGCGCGCCGGATCGTCGATGCATCCCCATGGTGTTCCCCCTGTGTCCCCGCGCCGGTTCTGCGCGGATCCACCGTAGCAGCGGGCGTCGGTGGCACCTGGCAGAGTTGACCCGTGCCCGCCGCCCCGATGATCGACGCCGTCGACGTCATCCGTTTCGTCGGGCCGCAGACCTTCGGCCGCGCCCGGGACCTCGTCCGCGCGGGCCTCGTCGACGACGCCGTCTGGCACGACGACGACGGCACGGTCACCGCGACGGTCACCGGGTCCGCCGACGACCCGTACGAGCTCCGGGTCGAGACCACCCCGGCACGCGGCGAGTTCGTCCGTCCGGTCCGCAGCACCTGCTCCTGCCCGCTCGGCGGCGAGTGCAAGCACGTCGCTGCCGCCCTCCTCACGATCAACGCGCGCGCCCTGTCCGCGGCCGCCGGCCCACGCCCGGAGGCGCCGGCTCCGCCGCCTTCGGACTGGAGGCACGACCTCGCCCGCCTCGCCGGTGACGACGAGCAGGCGGTCACCCCGCAGGGCACCCCCATGGGCCTGCAGTTCGAGTTGCGTGACGCGGTCTCCGCCAGGCTCGCGTCGCGCGCGCGAGCGGCGGGTCGGGCGCTGCCCACGGCGTCGCGATCGGTGCGGCTCGGGGTCCGCCCGGTGACCCGCAGCGACGCCGGCAACTGGGTGCGCGGGCAGCTGACGTGGGGCACGTTGCCGTACTCGATGAACCGGCTCGGGCTCTCCCCCGAGCAGCACGGCTGGTTCCTGCAGTTCGCCGCACTCCACCGTGCAGGGCAGCTCGCGGGGTTGCCGGGCGAGGCCGACTGGGTGCACCTCGACGACTTCGGCAGCCCGCTGCTCTGGCCGTTGCTCGCGCAGGCGCCGGGGCTCGGGATCGCGTTCGTCACCGGCAAGCGCGAGGGCGGTGCGGTCCTCGGCGCCGAGGCCCGTGTCCTGCTGGACGTCGCGCGACAGGACGACGCGCTCGTGATCGGCGCGAGCGCGGTGCTCGACGGCCGTCCGATCCCCGAGGGCACCGCGCGGATGATCGGCGACCACGGCGTCTACGCCTTCCGCGAGAGCCCCGAGTTCCACGTCGTGTTCGCCCCGACGCCCGGCCCGGTGCCCGAGGACCAGCGCCGTATGCTCGTCGACGGCAGCCGCATCACCGTGCCCCGCGACGAGGTCGAGGAGTTCCTCGCCGACTGGTCCCCGAAGCTCCGCGGGGCGCTCGGCCTCGTCAGCTCCGACGGCTCGATCGAGCTCCCCGAGCGCACCCCGCCCGAGCTCGTGCTCACGGCCACGTTCGAGCCGGCCCGGGCTCCGCGGACGGACGACCGCGTGCACCTGCAGTGGCGCTGGCACGTCGACGGCCGCAAGGACCCGGTCGCGCTGCACGGCCCGTTGCCGGACCTGACCACCCTGCGGGCGGCGGACGACGACGCGAGCCGAGCCGCGCCTCCCGGCCCCGGGGGTGGACTGGACTGGTTCGCGGACGGCACCATCGACGGCGCCGACGTGGCGGTCTTCGCGAACGAACTCCTGCCGGAGCTGCCGTCGCTCGGCGTCCGCACGGTGGTGCAGGGCGAACGCGTCGACTACGAACGCCTGACCGGGCGCCCGCACATCCGCGTCACGACGATGCCGTCCGACAAGCACGACTGGTTCGACCTCGGCATCTTCGTGACCGTCAACGGCAAGCAGGTGCCGTTCACACCGCTGCTCCGGGCGCTCGCGAAGCGCGACCGGCGGATGAAGCTCGTCGACAACTCGTACCTGTCGCTCGCCGACCCCGCGTTCGACCGGCTGAAGGAGCTCATCGAGGAAGCACGCGACCTCGACGAGTGGGAACCCGACCAGCCGATGACGGTCACACCGCTGCAGGCCGGCATCTGGTCGGAGTTCGACCAGCTCGCCGACGAGACCTCGCACGACGAGCGGTGGCAGGCGATCGCGTCGGGGCTGCTCGGCGCGACTCCCCCGGCGGACGTCACCGTGCCCGAGACGGTGCACGCCGAGCTCCGGCCGTACCAGCACGCCGGGTACGCGTGGCTGTCGTTCTTGATGGCGCACGGCATCGGCGGGGTGCTCGCGGACGACATGGGCCTCGGCAAGACCCTGCAGGTGCTCGCGACGATCGCCGCCGCCCGGCAGTCGTCGCCGGAGGCGCCGCCGTTCCTCGTCGTCGCGCCGACCTCGGTCGTCGGCAACTGGGCGTCCGAGGCCGCGAAGTTCACGCCGGGCCTCCGCGTGACGACGGTGACCGCGACCTCGCTGAAGGACCCGGCCCGGGTGTCCCGCGCGGCTGCCGCGTCGGACGTCGTCGTGACCTCGTACGCGCTGCTGCGGCTCGACGCCCCGGCGTACACCGACCTGCCGTGGTCGGCCCTCGTCCTCGACGAGGCGCAGTTCGTGAAGAACCCGCAGTCGCAGACGCACCGGGCCGCGGTGGAGCTCCGCGCGCCGGTGAAGTTCGCGATCACGGGCACGCCACTCGAGAACGGGCTGGCCGACCTCTGGGCGCTGTTCCACGTCGTCGCCCCGGGGTTGCTGTCGTCGTGGTCGCGCTTCGGGGACGACTACGTGAGGCCCCTCGCCTCCCCCGACCTCCGCGGCGCCGCCCGCCAGGAGCTCACCGAACGACTCCGACGTCGCATCCGGCCGCTCATGCTGCGGCGGACGAAGGAGAGCGTCGCTGCGGACCTCCCGCCGAAGCAGGAGCAGGTCGTCCGCGTGACGCTCGACCCGGCGCACCGGGCCCTGTACGAGACGACGCTGAACCGGGAGCGCCTCAAGGTCCTCGACCTCATCGACGACCTTGCGCGGAACCGGATGATCGTCTTCCGGTCACTGACCCTGCTCCGGATGCTGGCGCTGTCACCGGCCCTGGTCGACGGTTCGCGAGAGGACCTGTCGTCCGCGAAGCTCGACCTGCTGCTCGACGAACTCGAACAGCTCGCCGCCGAGGGCCGTCGTGCCCTGGTGTTCAGCCAGTTCACGTCGTTCCTCCGCATGGTGGCCACCGCCCTAGACGACCGGGGCGTCGGCTACGAGTACCTCGACGGCTCGACCAGACGCCGGCCCGAGGTCATCGACCGCTTCCGGAACGGCACCGCCCCGGCGTTCCTCATCTCGCTCAAGGCCGGCGGGTTCGGGCTCACCCTGACCGAGGCGGACACCGTCTTCGTGCTCGACCCGTGGTGGAACCCCGCTGCCGAGAACCAGGCGGTCGACCGCACGCACCGCATCGGGCAGACCCGGTCGGTGAACGTGCAGCGGTTCATCGCGGAGGACACCATCGAGGAGAAGGTCCTCGCCCTCGCGTCGAAGAAGGCCGAGCTGTTCGCCACGATGATCGACGACGACGCCCTGTTCGCCGACGACCTGACGGCCGACGACATCCGCTCCCTGCTGGAGTGACGCCGCCGGCCGGGTGGTCAGTGCCCGAGGCCGTCGATCCGTGCGACCTCCTCCGGGCTCAGCTCGATGCGGGCCCCGGCGGCGTTCGACCGGATGCGTTCCGGGTTCGACGACTTCGGGATGACGACGAACTCGTGCGCGACGTGCCACGCCACGATGACCTGCGCGCTGTCGGCGTCGTGGGCGCCGGCGATCTCGAGCAGCGTCGGGTCCTGCAGGTTGCTCGCCTTGAAGGGGCTGTAGCCCTCGAGGACGACACCACGCTCGGCGAGCCCGTCGGCCACGGCGGCGTCGAACTCCACCGGGCTCCACTTGATCTGGTTCACGGCCGGAGTCACGCCGGTGGCCGACACGAGCTCGTCGATCTGGGCGAGGGAGTAGTTGCTCACGCCGACGGCCAGGGTGAGCCCGTCGGTCTGCGCCTGCACGACCTGCTCCCACACGTCGGGGCGGGCCTCGCCGTTCGGCGGCCAGTGCACGAGCCAGAGGTCGAGGTGGTCGAGGCCGAGCTGGTCGAGGCTCTCCTCGATCGTCTCGCGCACGCGGTCGGCGTTGTCCGGCGGCAGCTTCGTCGTCACGAAGACGTCGTCACGGGCCAACCCCGAGTCGGCGATGGCCTTCCCCACCCCGCGCTGGTTGCGGTAGCCGGTGGCGGTGTCGATGTGCCGGTAGCCGGCCTGGAGCGCCTCACCCACGGCGGCGGGGGCATCGGCGTCGGGGATCTGCCAGGTGCCGAAGCCCAGGAGCGGCATCGACCCACCGGTGACGGACACGGACGGATTGGCGTAATCGGTCATGTGCCCGTGTCTACCCCTCGACCCTCCGCGGGGGTCCCGGGAGATGTCCGAGGTCTCCGGCATGATCGTCGAGGCCGTCCGGCCCGCACCACCCGCACCACCAGGAGCACCACCGCAGCATGACGTCCCGCCGACGCCGCACCCGCACCAGTCTCACGTCCGTCCTCGTCGTCCTCGGGCTCGCCGTCGGGGCGTACGCGCTCCACACGACCGGCTTCCTCGCACCCGATGCCGAAGCCGCACCCGCCGTCACCAGCGCACCCGCGGGGTCGGACGCTCCCGTCATCACGACGGAACCCGCCGCGCCGGAGACGACCCGCGCCTCCAGGCCGGGGTCAGAGCCGACCACTTCGGTGACCGGCACCGCGACCGACCAGCAGGACGCGCAGACCGCGCGGGCGCAGCTCGCCGACCTGCCCGTCAAGGGCAAGGCGCCGGCGACCGGCTACGACCGGGTCGGGGACTTCGGGACGGCGTGGCTCGACGTCGACCGGAACGGGTGCGACACCCGCAACGACGTGCTCGCCCGGGACCTCACCGAGATCACCCGGCAGGGGCCCTGCAAGGTGGTGACGGGCACGCTCGTCTCGCCGTACACCGGCGCGACGATCGACTTCGTCCGCGGGAACACGACCTCGACGCTCGTGCAGATCGACCACGTCGTCGCGCTCGAGAACGCCTGGCGCACCGGCGCGCAGCAGCTCCCCCAGGCCCAGCGCGAGGCACTCGCGAACGATCCCGACAACCTGTTCGCCGTCGACGGGCACTCGAACGCGCAGAAGCGTTCCGGCGACGCCGCGACCTGGCTGCCCGCCGACAAGTCCTTCCGCTGCACGTACATCGAGCACCAGGTGGCCGTGAAGACGAAGTACCGGCTGTGGGTCGCCCCGGCCGAGCACGACGCGATGGCGAGGATCCTGCAGTCCTGCTGATCACCGCCGTCGGGCAGCGCGCCCCTCCCGGGCGAACCACACCATCGACGCGACGACGAGCACCAGGGCGAGCCGCGCGATCCAGAGGAGCGCCGGGCTGGCCGGTTCGCGGAACGGCACGCCCAGCAGGACGCCGACGGCTTCGAGCAGCCGACCGCCGCGTCCGACGTAGCCGTGGGACTCGCTCGGCACCGCGAACGTCACGGCGATCGCGAACGCCACGATCGCCAGGAGCATCGCCGCGAGCGACGCAGCGACACGGTTGCTCCCCGTGCGGCCGATCAGCGTCGCGACCAGCGTGACGACGGGCAGCACGACGAGCATGTCGACCAGCCACGCGAGCAGCAGCCCGATCGCGGACAGGAACGCGAACATCGACGAGAGGAACCACCCGGTGGGGTCGTCGTCACGCACGACCACGACGACGCCGAGCGGGAACGCCAGCACGACCAGCACGAGGTCGAGCAGGAGCAGGTCGAGCGCGGTGCGGCGGCCCTCCCGCGAGGTCTGTTCGGCAGCCCGTACCCGGTTGCGGCTCTCGAGCGAGTCGAACGGGTTCCACCGCAGCCCCACGACGAGTCCGGCGATCGCCATCGCGCAGAGCACGCTCGTGATGCCCGTCCCCCAGTCCGGGTCGGGCGTCAGCACCAGGAGCGCGACCTCACCCACCGCGGCGAGCGCGAACGCCACGCCGATCACGAGCAGCACCGCCTGCCTCCGTGTCCCGTCCCACACGATCCTGCTCAGCAGCGTCCTGTTCCCCACGGCACGGCAGCCTAGCGCCCGCGCGGGCCGCGTTTAGACGACAGGTGTAGCCTAGTTCGGGCCGATGCGGACGCACCGACCTTCACCGTCGAAGACCTCAGGAGGCCTCCCATGACCACGTCCCGCTTCACCGACCGCGTCGTCCTCATCACCGGCGGCGGTTCCGGCCTCGGCCGCGCCACCGCCGTGCGCCTGGCGACCGAGGGTGCCGCACTCTCCCTCGTCGACGTGTCCGCCGAGGGCCTCGAGGCATCGAAGGCCGCCGTCCTCGACGCCGCCCCGGACGCCCAGGTCCTGACCACCGTCGCCGACGTCTCCGACGAGGCCCAGGTCGACGCCTACGTCTCGGCGACCACCGAGCGCTTCGGACGCATCGACGGTTTCTTCAACAACGCCGGCATCGAGGGCAAGCAGAACCCGACCGAGTCCTTCACGGCAGCGGAGTTCGACAAGGTGGTGTCGATCAACCTCCGGGGCGTGTTCCTCGGCCTCGAGAAGGTCCTCGCCGTGATGCGCACGCAGGGCAGCGGCATGGTCGTCAACACCGCCAGCGTCGGCGGCATCCGCGGCATCGGCAACCAGTCCGGGTACGCCGCCGCCAAGCACGGCGTCGTCGGTCTGACCCGCAACTCCGCCGTCGAGTACGGCCGCTACGGCATCCGCATCAACGCCATCGCGCCGGGAGCCATCTGGACGCCCATGGTCGAGAACTCGATGAAGCAGCTCGACCCGGAGAACCCGCGCGGGGCCGCCGAGGAGTTCATCCAGGTCAACCCCGCCAAGCGCTACGGCGAGGCTCCCGAGATCGCCGCCGTCGTCGCCTTCCTGCTCTCCGACGACGCGTCCTACGTCAACGCGACGGTCGTCCCGATCGACGGCGGGCAGTCCGCCGCGTACTGACCCACGCAGCCCGGCGCGCGCCGATCTCGGTGTGCGCTGGGCATCGGCCTGGAGGCACGGCGCACCCCCGCCACGCATGGCAGGCTGCGAGCATGGCTGAGCAACTCACGGTCCCGCAGGCGTTCGCGCTGCTCCAGGTCGAGTCCGACGGGCGGAAGTCCACGGACGTCCAGACGCTCGACGCCGGGCTCGCCGGCGCCGTCCTCGCCGACCTCGCCCTCCGCGGTGTCGTCTCGCTGCAGGACGGGCTGGTCACCGTCGTGAACGGCGCCGCGACCGGCGACCCGGTGCTCGACGGCGTCGTCGGCACCATCGCGGCGACCGACAAGCCCCGCAAGGCGAAGTGGTGGATCACCCGGCTCGCCAAGCGCCCGCTGCGCGACGACGTCTTCGCCGGGTTGATCTCGCGGGGCGTGATCACGCTCGAACAGGGGAAGGCGCTCGGCATCTTCCCCACGACCAAGTACCCGGAGCGCGACGGCGGGCCCGAGACGCTCCTGCGCTCGACGATCGCCGACGTCCTCGCACAGCGGTCGGCCCCGACGCCGTTCGCCGCAGCGGTGATCGGACTCCTCGACGCGACGAACACCCTCCGCAAGCACTTCGGCAAGGTCGACCGCGCGCTCGTCAAGGAGATCACCTCGGGCAGTTGGGCGACCCCGGCGGTCAAGGCGGTCCTCGAGGAGATCCAGATGGCCGCGATCATGGCCAGCGTCGCGGCGTCGACCGCAGCCACGACGGCGACGATCTCCTCGAGCTGACCCGCGGACTCAGGCGCCGAGTGCAGTGATCGCGGGTGCCCACCAGTAGCCGAGCAGGGCACCCGCGGGGACGGCGAGCACCGCCACCACCCGCGCCTTCCGGAGCAGGGCCCGACGCGCTTCGGCCTGCTGCCGGTCCCGCTCGAGACGCTCGAACCGTTGGACGTGCCTGAGCGTGTCGTTGATGACGACAGCGTCCACGTGCCAGGTGCCGCGTTCCTCGGCGAGCATCGTGAGGTAGTGCACGGCCTCGTCGGAGTGCGCGCGCGGCAGCCCGGTGATCCACGGCCCGATCTCCTGGGGCCGCAGCGTGACGACCGCCGGCGCCTTGTCACCGAACCGGAGCTTCGCCGCGGCGACCACGAGGATCGGCTGCACCAGGATCGGGCCGCCGGCCGCAGCCGAGAGCAGCCGGGTTGCTCGCTCGCCCTCCGTGAGGGCGCTGTGCATGTGCCGGGTCCGCTGCCCGCTCACCATGAGCGTCCGCCCGCCGACCCAGACGTCCTGCCCCGAGTGGTTCTTCGTGTTGATCGAGAACACCCCGGTGGGCCCGATGACCAGGTGGTCGATGTCGGTCTCGTGCTTGCCGACAGGGACGGCGTGGAGCACGGTGAAGTCCGGACCGAGCGACTCGAGGGCCGTCGCGACCTCCCGCTCTCCGATCGCGCCCTTGAACCACGACCGTGCGTCCGGGTGGAGCGGGTCGTGACCCCAGAACCGTTGCCACCTCGTTCGAGCCGGAGCGCCGGACTGGATGGACAGGCACTCCTGCATGACCGCGTAGCCGGGCTTCCGAGCGCGCAGCGTGAGCGGCGCGCTTCCTCGTACTTCCCCCATGCGTCCACCGTCCCACGGCGACAGGTGTCGGACGAGCCCTCGTTCAGGCGTCACGGTTCGGCGCAGCGCGGCGGACGGGGCAGTTCCGTTCCGGGTTCGACCGTTCTGGTTCGCGATCGCCGGGGTTCGTGAACCGGAACGGTCAATCGCCGGAACGAGAACGGGCTCGCCCCGGCGACGATCGGCTCAGGAGCGGGGTTCGACGAGCTCGATGAACCGGGACAGCAGGGACAGCCCGGCGATCGACGGCGGCAGGCCCGTGGTGAGCGCGGGCGAGTACACGAGGTACGCCGCCCACTTCGCCCGGGACAGCGCCACGTTCAGGCGGTTCGGCATGAGCAGGAAGTCGAGTCCGCGCGGGATGTCGGCAGCGCTCGACGCCGCCAACGACACGATCGACATCACGGCTTCGCGCCCCTGGAACATGTCGACGGTGCCGACCTGGGTCCCCCGGAGTCCGGCACGGTCCAAGGCGTCGCGGATCACGGCGCCCTGGGCGTTGTACGGCGCGACGACGATGACGTCCTCGTCGGTCAGGGTCCGGATTTCGTCGCCGTCCACCCATCGCCGTCCGACCACGTCCTGTGCGATTTCCACGACGCGCGCGGCTTCCTCCACCGAGGACGTCGTGTTGCCGGCGTGCACGACGGGTACCGGGTGCACGCCCGCGTCGACGTCGTCGAGGTGCCGACCGGACACCATCGAGGCGAGCTGCCCGTCGTAGGACAGAGCAGAGACCGAGGCCGTCAGAGCGGGTTCCATGCGCCGGGTGCGGGCGAGGAAGTAGCCGAACTCGGACGGCAGCACGTGTGTCCCGTCGGTGAGCCACCCGAGCGCCGACTGGTCGACGGGTTCGGGGTGCGACCCCTGCGACACCTGGGGCAGCTGCTGCGGATCACCGAGCAGGAGCAGGCGGGTCGCGGCGACCGAGGAGGCGATCGTAGGCGCGAGCGAGAACTGGCCGGCCTCGTCGACGACGAGCAGGTCGAGGGAGCCGCGGGCGATCGTGGCCTCGTTCGCGAAGGTCCACGCGGTGCCGCCCACGACGCCGCCGGTGCCCGAGGCCTCGCACGACGACAGGAACGCGGCGATCGCGGCGCCGTTCTTCACGGGCGTCCACGCCGCGGCCTCGACGTCCTCCGGGTCGGCACCGGCGCGCGGCACCTTCACGACCCGATCCTCCGGCACGCCCGCTCGCACCACCGAGGCGAGGAAGTTCTCCGAGGTCGCGTGGGACTGCCCGACGACACCGACGCGCCAGCCGTACTCGCGGACCAGCCGCGCGACGACGTTCGACCCCACGTAGGTCTTCCCGGTGCCGGGAGGGCCCTGGATCGCCAGGTACGACCGGTCGAGGCCGAGCAGCGTCGCGACCACGGCGGACACGGTGTCGTCGCCCTGCACGGGAACGATCGGCCCGCGCGGCGGAACGCGGCGGAGCAGGTCGAAGGCCGGGTCGGGCAGCATCGACGGCAGCGCGTCGAGCACCGCCTGCCCCCACTCGGCGATCGCTTCAGGCTGGGGCTTCGCGCGGGGCGGCGCTGCCGGTGCGAGGGCGACCGGGAGGTCTCCGTGCGGCGATCCGCCGACCGGCAAGCCCTCCTTCACGAGGACCTCGACGGCATCGCCGTCGTCGCTGACGTCCACGATGACCGCGCGGGACGACGCGCCCTTCGAACCAGGGCCCGGAGAGACGACCGATGGCGGGAGCGGGTCGTCGTAGACGAGGTGGGGCGTGCCTCCAGGCCGGAGCCGCGAACCGGGCGCGAGCGTCCCCGACAACCGGATCTCACGCGACTGCGACCGGGCACGCGGCAGCGTGTCCCAGTCGCGCTCGACGGACGCGCGCTCGACGACGAGGACGTCGCGGGTGTCCGCCCACTCGTCCACGGGGTTGCGGAGGCGGTCGAAGTGGTCCTGCCAGAACGTCTTCGCCTCGCGACGGTGGTAGTCGATCGCGGCCGCGGCGAGCGCCAGGGCGGTCTGGTCGGGGGTGCGGTCGAGGGCGTCGACGTCCTCGAGTTCGGCGGCGAGCGCGAGGTACACCGGGTTCGGCTCGCGGTCGACCGGGATCGGCGGGAGGAGTTCGTCTTCCTCCCGTGGGTCGGCCGGCGAATCGGCGCGCAGCGACAGGAGCCAGTCTCGCAGCCGGAGCGTCGAGCGGCAGTCGTAGGCGTTGTAGTCGGCGACCTCGTCGAGCATGTGCTGCCCGCGGGTCGCGTCGCCCGTGCGGATCTCGGTGATCGCGTCGACGTAGGCGGTGATGCTGTCTGCGGCGTTCGTGACATCGCTCAGCCGGAGGTCCTCGCCCATGTACAGCGGCTCGAGCTTCTTGATCGAGTAGCTGCGGCTGCCGACCACGAGGGCCTTCCGCACCACCGGGTACAGGTCGACGAGCACGCCCGCGCGCAGGAGGTCGTCGACCGCCTCTTCGCCGACGCCGTGCCGGGCGGCGAGGGACAGCAGGTGCGTCCGCTCGTACGCCGCGTAGTGGTAGATGTGCATGCCCGGGTACTGCTCGCGCCGCCGCTGCACCCAGGCGAGGAAATCGACGAGTGCCTGCCGCTCCTCGCGCAGCGTGTGCGCCCAGAACGCCGTGAACCCGGCTTGGTCGTCCACCAGCCCGAACAGGTAGTCGATGCCCCAGTGCACGCCGTCCTCGGTGTACAGCGGGTCGCCCTCGAAGTCGAAGAACACGTCGCCCGGGTCCGGTGCAGGGATCGCGTCGAGGGCCCGGGCGTCCAGGACCTCGAACAGCGGCTTGCGTCCGCCGGTGTCCTGGCCGTCGACCTGGAGGCGCGCCTGACGCACCAGCCGCTCTCGCGTCGAGTTCGCCATACCTGGCACGGCCGTGGCCCGGTCCGCGAGGTCGTCGATCGTCCGCACCCCCTGCCGGATCAGCTTCGTCCGCTGGTCGAGGCGCATGCCCGCGACGAGGACCAGGTCGCGGTGCTGTTCGACCTGCGTGCTGCACACGTCGCACCGGCCGCACGACGAGTACCGCGGGTCGCCCCACTGCAGTGGTTCGTCCGCCTCGAGCCGCTCGGCGATCACACGCTTGAGCTCTGCGCGCTGCGTCCGGTACACCGGGGCGATGTCGGCGAGGTCGTGCGTGGTGGTGGTCCGGTCGCCGAGCACCAGGTGGACCTGCTCGCCGGTGGGGATGCCGTGTGCCTGCATCCGCTCGGCGTAGGCGGCGAGCTGCAGGAGGGCGCTGATCTTGGCGTGCCGGGCGAGCTTGGTGTCGTAGACCTCGTACTCGCCGCGGTCGTTGCGGATGATGAAGTCCGCGAAGCCGATGAAGCCCGCGTCGTCCGCGGTCGGAGGTGCGTGGAAGGTCGGCTGGTACAGGACGTCGGCGCCGTTGCGCATGGCTGCTAGGGCCGCCGCTGCCGCCGCGGGGTACTCGGGCGGGGCCGGGCGCTCGAACTCCACGACGTCCCGCGTCTCCTTGAGGATCGCGAGGTAGTCGAGCTCGTGCTGGTCCCCCAGCCGGGCGGTGCGCTCGAGCATGTCGTCGTGCGTCTCGGGCAGGGCTTCGCCGCGGCCGAGCTTGGCGTCCATCCGCCGCAGGAACGCCCACTCGCACGAGGCCCACGTGGACAGGTCGCTCGGGCTGAGCAGGACGTGCCCGTCGGTGCCGATCTGCATGCACTCCCCCGTCTCGTCCGGTGCCCTGCGAGCCTAGGGGCGGCCGCCGACACCGCCGACAGCCACGAAGCGCGGCCCGTCGTAACCGTCGCGGGAGACGTGCGCCGTGAAGTCGGCGAGCGTCCGGACCCAGTGCCCGCGTTCGCCGTACAGCGCCTGGTACACGACGACCGGCTCCTCGGTCTCGACGTCCCGCGCGACGAGGAGCACCTCGTAGTCGTTCCCCTTGAAGTGGCGGTACTGGCCGGGCGTCACGTCGTCGCTCATCCCCCGATGCTAGGGCCGCTCCTCAGGTGCTCGGTACGCTCGGCACCATGAGCGAGCAGACCGAGCAGGCACGGACCGAACGTGGCCTCGACCGCCTCGTGAACTTCTCCGACGCGACCGTGGCGATCGCGATCACGCTCCTCATCCTCCCGCTGGTCGACATCGCCGGGGAGCTCACGCACGGGGAGAGCGCGGGCCACCTGCTCAGCGAGCGCTGGCCGGCAGTCCTGGAGTTCGGCATCACGTTCTGGGTGATCTCGCGTTCCGGACGCTGCACCACCAGGTGTTCGAGCACGTGCGCTCCTACAACCTGCGGATCGTGCGGCTGAACTTTCTCTGGCTGCTCAGCATCGTGTTCCTGCCGTTCGCCGCCAACCTGCTCAACACCGGCGAGAGCGACGACCGGGTGTCGCACGGGCTGTACCTCGGAAGCATGGTCGTCACGAGCCTGACGCTCACCGTCATCGAGTGGGAACTCCGACGCTCCCCGGAACTCCTGTCGTCCCCGCTCGGTGACAGCTGGAAGGGCCCGACCGCTGCCGGTCTGCTCGCCCTGGCCCTGGTGCTCGCGATGATCTTCCCGTCGATCGGGCTGTTCTGGGTGCTGCTCCTGCTGCTGCAGACCCCGATCGCCGCGGTCGTCCGACGCCGCCGCTGACCCGTCACAGTCGGTCATGTCGGTGACCCGGGCGCCGAGAGGACGTACCGTCACGGCATGACCGTCATCGCGGCCGCCGCCGCCCTCGTGGGTGTCCTCGCACTCGCCACGATCCTCGGCGTGGTCCTCCGCACGAGAACGGGACGCGCACGCCCGACGGGCGGACGCACCGGACGCGCGGGCACCGCGCAGACACACCCCACCGCGGACCTCGCTCCTGCCGACGCCTTCGGCACCGCCGCCACCCTCGTGCAGTTCTCCACGCCGACGTGCGCCCGCTGCCCGGCCACCCGCCGTCAACTCGACGCCGTCGCCGACACCACCCCCGGTGTCACGCGCATCGAGATCGACCTCGCCGAACGCCCCGAGCTCGCCCGTCGCTTCGACGTCATGCAGACCCCCACGGTCCTGCTCCTCGACGGTGACCGCGCCGTCCGCACCCGCTTCGGAGGGCCACCCCGTCCCACCGAACTCTCCGCAGCCCTCGACACCGTCCTGACCACAGGCACAGAGGAGTCCCGATGACCACGCCCACCACCCCGAACGGCATTGATCCGCGTTCCCCACGCTTCGGCGCGGCCATCACGACCGTCCTGCTCGCCGCGACGATCGTCCTCACCCTGATCCCCGCGACCTGGGCGGCCGGCATCGTCCTGCTCGCCGTGATCGTGGTGCTCTTCGCCATCGGCGGCATAGCCGGCATCCGTCGCCACCCCTACGGCGCGCTCTTCCGCCGGTTCGTCCGCCCGCGGCTCGCCCCGCCCGCCGAACTCGAGGCGCCCGAACCCCCGACGTTCGCCCAGCAGGTCGGCCTGGTCATCACGGCGCTGGCGTTCGTCCTCGCCCTGGTCGGCGTCCCGTACGCCGCACCCGTGGGCGCCGCGATCGCGCTGGTCGCCGCCTTCCTCAACGCCGTCTTCGATGTCTGCATCGGCTGCCTGCTCTACGTGTGGCTGGTCCGGGCGGGCGTCTTCCGGCAGCGCACCACGGCCTGACGCGAGGGCCGGGAGGCACGGCTCGCCCCCGTCACCCCGGCACCTCGCGCAGACGGCCGGTCCGCGCGCGCTCAGCCCAGCCGGCCACCACCGTCGACGTGCAGCGTGGTGCCGGTCACGAACCCGTTGTCTATCGCGAGCAACACCGCCGACACGACGTCGTCCGGCGCGCCGACGCGGCCGACCGGGTTCGACGCCGCGGTCTCGGCGAACATCCCCCGTTTGGCGTTATCGCCCATGCCGTCCCACGCGCCGGAGTCGACGATGCCCGGCGAGACCGCCACGGCACGCAGCGGCGCGAGCTCGACGGCGAGCGCCTCGACCAGGAACGACACCGCACCGTTCGTCGTCGCCATCACGGCGAGTCCCGGCGCCGGCTTCCACGCCGCGACGCCGGAGAACAGCACGAACGCACCACCGGCACGCATCACCGGAGCGAGGTGCTTCGCGAGCAGGATCGGCCCGACGACCTTGGCGTCGAACGCGCCGCTGATGGCGCCACGGTCGAGCGCTGACACCCGACCGTTCGCATGGGCGGCCGCGAGGGAGACGACCGCGTCGAAGGGCCCGGCTGCGGCGAGCGCGGCGATCGACTCCTCGTCGCCGAGATCCGCGCGGAGGACTTCGACGCCCTCGAGCGCCTCGGGCATCGCGGCCGCGGTCCGTTCGGGGTGGCGAGCACCGATGACGGGTTCGTCCCCGCGATCGAGCAGTGCTGCGGCGATGGCGCGCCCGATCCCGGATCCGCCGCCGATGAGCAGGATGCGCTTGTTGTCGTCGTTCGTCATGGTGTGGTCCTCTCGTCGTTCCGAGCACGGCGGTCACCGTGCTCCGATGGGAACCTCGGCGAGTCCAGCGCGCGTCCCGAAACGCCTTCGATGTTTTCTGGGGATTCCATAAACTGCTTTGATGGCCAATCTCAGAGCGTTCGAGGTCTTCCTCGCGGTCGTCGACGCCGGCTCGATCTCCCGTGCTGCCCGGACCCTGCACCTCACGCAGCCCGCCGTGTCGCACCAGATCGGGAGCCTCGAACGTGACCTCGGCGTTGCCGTCCTCGATCGCGGGCGGCACGGCGCGACCCTGACCGCCGCCGGGCGGGCCTTCGCTCCCGCAGCCCGGGCAGCGGTCGATGCCGCCGTCCGCGCCGACGCCGCAGCCCGGGGCCCCGTCGCGCTCCGGCTCGTCGTCGCGCAGAGCTTCACGGTGCCGTTCGTCGTTCCGGCGCTCCGCGACCTCGTCGACCGCGGCGTTCCACTCCCCACGCTGTCCGAGGGCTCGAGTGCCCGCACGATGGTCGAGGCGGTCCGCTCTGGCGAGCAGGACGTCGCGGTCGTTCCGGGGCCGGTGGAGGCGCCGGACCTGCTCCTCCGAACCGTCGGACACGAGGAGGTCGTCGTGGTCGGCTTCCCCGGAACGGCCATCACGCTCGAGGCCGTTGCCGACCGGCCCGTGATCGGCCTCCCGGTCGACCGCGGGTACGGACAGTGGCTCGCCGAACGCTTCGCCCGGGCAGGTCTCACTCCCGAGGTCGTCGCGACGGTCGACTCACCCGCGGCCGCCGCAGCCCTCGCGTCCGCTGGGCTCGGTACCGCCGTGGTACCGGAGTCCGCGGTCGCCCGCGCCGTGCCCCGGGCACACCTCGATCCACCGGTGCACCGCGCGATCGTGGTCGTCGCGCGCTCGCAGGACGTCGTCGACTCGGTCGCCTCGGCCTTCGAGCAGGAGGGAGAGCGGGACGCGTCGTAGCGGGCCTAGAGGCGGCTCCCCTCCGCCCCGCCGCTCACGTCGCCGACGGCGGAGACTCCCCCCATGGCAGCCTCCGACGCCGGCGTCGGGTCACGCGGTCAGCGCCTGCTCGCTCAGCGTGACGAGGTCGTCCGCGCGGAGGTTCGGCCAGCCGTGCAGCAGCTCGCGCCAGTCCACCGGCAGCGCCGAGGCCCCGTAGAGCGCTCCGGCCAGGCCTCCGGCGATCGCCGCGACCGTGTCGGTGTCGTTGCCCGTGCGGACGGCTCGGACGAGGGCGTCCTCGAGCGAGGTGCTGTGCTTGACCGCGGCGTAGGCGGCCTGCATCGCGGAGACGACCCACCCGTTCGAGTCCGTGAAGTCCACCGGCTCGGAGTGCTCCGCCGTGACGAGCCGGTCAACCCACAGCCGGCGCCGGTCGAGGTCGAGCAGGTCGAGGCCGCGGAGGACGTCGAGCTCCCCGGTCAGCACTGCGTGCCGGATCGCCACGCACCAGAGCACGCACGCGTCCCCTGCGTCCGTCTCGAAATGCGTCAGGTCACTGATCGCCCGCGCCGCTGAGGCGAGCCGCTCCTCTTCTGCGAGGTCCCCGCGCAGGTACGCGAGGACCAGCGGGGCGGTCCGCATGAGCGACCCGTTGCCGGCGGAGCGGCCCTTAAAGTCGTGTTCCTGCCGGGCCGCAGCGCGTGCGTGGGAGGCGGTTCGTGCCTCCAGGCCGGTGAGGACGTTGCGTGTCTGGATGCCGACGTCGGGCGCGTTGACCGACCACGCTGCCCAGGCGGCCACGAGGCCGTCGAGCGCCTCCTCGGAGGCGGGGTCGCCGCCGCGCGCGACCGTGCGGAGGATCGGGACGGCCATGCTCGTGTCGTCCGTCCACTCTCCCGGTGCCCAGCCGAACGAGCCGCCGCCGGCCATCCGGATCGGGGTGGGCGCGGGGACGGCGGGGCGGAACTCGTAGCCGGCACCGAGGGCGTCGCCGGCGGCGGAGCCGAGGACGGCACCGACGGCCCGGTCGACCCGGACGGTGGTCTGCGTGGTCATGTGGGCCTCCGATGCAGGTTTACGCGGAATTGCGTAAAACCGAGTCTGCACGCTCCTGTCGGTTTGCGCAAGTGTGCGTAAACTCGTGCTCATGACGAACGAGTACCGCGACGCCGACGGCAAGCGCCTGACGGACTACCCGCGCCCGTCGGTGGCCGTGGACACCGCGGTCCTCACCGTTCCCGCGAGTGGACCGTTGTCCGTGGTGCAGGTCCTCGACGCGGTCGACGGAGACTGGCGGCTGCCCGGGACGTTCGTGCACGAAGGCGAGCGGCTGGCTTCGGCCGTCCTGCGGTCCCTCTCGACGAAGGCCGGCGTGACAGGGCTCGCGCCGGAGCAGTTACACGTGTTCGACGATCCCTCGCGGGACGACCGGGGGTGGGTGCTGTCGGTGGCGCACGTTGACGTGGTACCTGCTTCGTCGCTGTCTGCGACCCTGGACGCGTCGCGTGCTCGGATCGTGCCGGTCGCCGACGTCACGGGCATGGTGCACGGGCACGACGACATCGTCGCATTCGCGGTCGATCGGCTCCGTGCCGCGTACGCGGGTGCGCCGGATCCGCACCGACTGCTGGCTGAGCCGTTCACGATGACGGAGCTGCGGCGGGTGCACGAGGCCGTTCGAGGCGAGGCGCTGCTGCCGGACTCGTTCCGGCGGGCGATGCTGCCGATGCTGACGGCGACCGAGGCGAAGCGGGCCGAGGGGCCCGGGAAGCCGGCGACGCGGTACCGGCGGCGCTGATCAGTTCCCCGCTGCTCGCGGGATGATGCAGTCGCTCTCCACGAGCAGTTCGTTCGACTTCGCCCGGTACTCGATCTCGGAGAGCGTGTCGGCCGGCCGGAGCGACGGATCCCCGTCCCCCTGGTGGGTGTAGGCGTGGTCGGCGCCGCGGCTCGCCTCGTCCCGATCGTCGAAGTGGTCCGACAGCGCCTCGGTCGTCGCGTCGCGGTCGAGGGAGTCGGGCAGCGCGATCGTCGCCGTGTAGGTCGTGCAGGCGTTGCCCCCCTCGGTCTTCCCCGCGGTGAAGTCACGTCGGACGTCCACGGCGTCACGACGGAGGTGCAGCACACCGAGCGCCTCGGTGATCTCGGGGTCCATGCGGTCCGCGGCCTGGTGCGCGTCGGCCGGGTCCGCGGGGTCCAGTTCGTCGAGCTCGTCCTGTGCGAGCGTCGCGCGGTAGGCCCGATCGTCGGCGGGTGCCTGCCGGATGACACCGACGGCAGGCAGGACGACGCACACCCCGGCGACACCGACGCACAGGGCGGCGACGACCGTCAGGACGACTGCCGGTCGACCGTCCCGGCGGCGACGCACCGCGACGATCCCGATGGCGAGGAGGACGAGCGGGACGCCGAGGCCGATCACCAGCGCCGCGATCTGCGAGCCCAGGTAGTCGCCGCTGCCGTGGTTGAACGTGCGCCAACTGACCGAGATCAGCGTGATGACCTGGAGGCCGAGTGCGAACACCGTCGCGATCGGGGCCACCACGGCGAGCACGACCAGCAGTCCTCGGCCGATCCCCTCTGGCCTCGACGAATCGTCGTCCCCCACGAGCCCTCCCCTGTCGTCAGGTCCAGGGTGCCACACCGGGGCGACGACGACAGCGCCGCCGCCGCGCATCGAGTGAGCAGAAAACGTCGAGTCCAGCGCGGCGACTCGACGTTTTCTGCTCACTGAACGCACGAGCGCCGCCGCCCAACCGACGTAACACGCAATTTACTTTCACGCCTAGCGCCCACGTTTGCAATGCGCTTTCATGGAGCGCATGACGATCACCGATCGCGCCGACCGCGCCGACGCGTTCGCCCTCGTCCGGACCCAGTCCCGCACGATGCCGACGAGCATGCGCGCCATCGCCGACGCCGTCCTCGACGCGCCCGCCACGGCTGCGACGACCAGTGCCGCCGAGCTCGCCGGACGCGCCGGGGTCTCGCCCGCCACCGTTTCCCGCTTCGCCCAGCACCTCGGGTTCGCGAACTTCGCCGCACTCCAGCGGAGCATGACCCGGGCCGTCGAGCGGGGCATCCACGAGCGAGCGGACACCGAGATCCACGCCGGCGTCAGCGTCGACGACGACGTGGCCACCGTGATCGCGAAGGTCACAGAGGACGTCCGGGCCGTGATGAGCGACACCCGTGCGACCCTCGACCCGCACGCCCTCGAGGCCGCAGCCATCCGCATCAGCGAAGCCCGTCGGGTCGTCCTCTACGGCGTCGGCGCGAGCGGCATCGTCGCGCGGGACCTGCACCTCAAGCTCGAGCGCATCGGCATCGCGAGCTCGATCGCCGACGACCCGCACAACGCCCTGACCCTCGCGAGCGTCCTCGGCCCCGAGGACGTCCTCGTCATCACGAGCCACTCCGGCACGACGACCGAGGCCCTCGAGGTCGCAGCGCTCGCCCACGAGAACAGCGCCACCGTCGTCGCAATCACCGGCCACGCCGCCTCGCCACTCATCGACCACACCGACCACGTCCTGCTCGGTGTCGCCGGCGCCGAGAGCGACCTCCGCCCCGCCGCGATGGGCAGCCGGATGAGCCAGCTCGCCATCGTCGACGCCCTCTTCATCGTCGTCGCCCAGCGCACCGACGAACGCTCCCGCCCGCTCCTCGCACGCAGCCGCCACGCGGTCCGCACGCACCACCGTTCCTGAATCGAGCACCATGCCCCACCACGACGACCTGCGCGCCGAACTCCGGCACCTCGCCACCGAGGCCACCGACTCCACCCTCGACGACATCGACCTCGTGCCCACCCTCGAGGCTGCCCAGCGCATGAACGCGCTCGACCGCAGCGTGCCTGCGGCACTGGAGCCGTGCCTCCCGGCCATCGCCCTGGCGGCAGACTCGATCGCCGCAGCGTTCAGTCGAGGCGGCCGCCTCGTCTACGTCGGCGCCGGCACGCCGGGCCGGCTCGGCGTCCTCGACGCCAGCGAGTGCCCGCCCACCTTCGGCACCGACCCCTCGCAGGTGGTCGGCCTGATCGCCGGCGGCAAGGTCGCGCTCACCACCGCGGTCGAGGGCGCCGAGGACGACGAAGAGGCCGCCGTTCGCGACCTCGACGCGCTCGGCCTGACGGCCGACGACGTGGTCGTCGGGATCAGCGCGTCCGGGAGGACGCCCTACGTGATCGCAGCCATCCTGGAGGCGCGGCGCAGGTCCGCCCTGTCGGTCTCCGTCGCGTGCAACGCCGACTCTGCCGCGGGGCGGGAGGCGGACATCGCCATCGACGTCGTCGTCGGTCCCGAGTTCATCGCCGGGTCCACCCGCCTGAAGGCGGGGACCGCGCAGAAGCTCGTGCTCAACATGCTCACCACGCTGGCGATGGTGCGCAGCAACAAGACGTACGGCAACCGGATGGTCGACGTGCGGGCGACGAACGCGAAGCTCGTCGCCCGGGCGTTCACCCTCGTGCAGGACGTGACCGGGGCCTCGGACGCGGTCGTCTCGTCAGCGTTGGACGACGCCGACGGCGAGGTGAAGACGGCCATCGCGGTGATCCTGACCGGGGCGTCGGCGTCCGTCGTCCGTTCACGACTCACTGCTGCTGACGGTTCCTTGCGCGCCGTCCTTTCCTGATCTCTTCCGTTCGTCCTCCCTTTCCTCCGAGGAGCACCATCAATGACCGATGCACAGCAACTCGCACAACAGATCCTCGACACCGTCGGTGGGTCCTCGAACATCGCCGACGTCGAGAACTGCATGACCCGGTTGCGGGTCGAGGTGGCGTCTCCTTCCTCTGTTGATCTGCCCGCTCTCCAGGCCACCGAGGGCGTCATGGCCGCGATCGCCGCCGGGTCCAACCTGCAGATCGTGCTCGGGCCGGGGTTGGTGGACCGGGTGGCTGACTCGTTGGAGGGGCTGCGGGCCGGGCCCGCTGGTGCGTCTGTGTCACCTGATGAGCTCGCCGCTCGCGGCACCGCGATCAAGGCGTCCGCCCGTTCCCGCTCCGACGGCCGGACCATGCGCGCCATCCGTCGCATCTCGGCGATCTTCATCCCGCTCATCCCCGCGCTGATCGCCTGCGGGCTCATTGCCGGGATCAACGGCATCCTGACGAACCTCGGCTGGTTGCCGGGGGTGACGCCGTTCCTCGCTGTCCTGTCCAGTGGCTTCCTGTCGCTGCTCGCGGTGTTCGTCGGGATGAACGCGGCAAAGGAGTTCGGCGGGACGCCCATCCTCGGGGGCGCGGTCGGTGGGATCATCGTCGCGGCCGGTGTCGCGAACGTGACCGTGTTCGGTGAGACCCTCGCGCCCGGGCAGGGCGGTGTGCTCGGAGCGCTGGCGGGCGGCATCCTCGCGGCCTACGTCGAGCGCTTCATGCGGCGGGTCACGCCGGACGTCATCGCGCTCATCGTCGTGCCGACCGTGACCGTCCTCGTCGCCGGCTCCGTGACGCTCGGCATCCTGATGTCCGTCGCGGGAGTCGTCTCGGTCGCGATCGGCACCGCCGCTACCTGGCTCCTCGCGAACGGCGGGGCGTTCGCCGGGTTCATCCTCGGTGGGTTCTTCCTGCCGCTCGTGATGACCGGGATGCACCAAGGGCTGATCCCGATCCACGCCACGCTGATCGAGCAGACCGGGTGGACCGTGCTGCTGCCCGTGCTGGCGATGGGTGGTGCCGGGCAGATCGGTGCATGCATCGCGCTGTGGGTGCGGTTCCGGTCGAACGCCTCACTCGTGCGGACCATCCGCGGGGCGCTGCCGGCAGGGTTCCTCGGGGTCGGCGAGCCGCTGATCTACGGTGTGACGCTCCCCCTCGGGCGGCCGTTCATCACCGCGTGCATCGGTGGGGCGTTCGGTGGCGGGGTCGTCGGGCTGTTCGACCAGCTCGGGCACTCCGTCGGGGCGATCGCCATCGGCGCCTCAGACCTCTCGCTCATCCCGCTGTTGAACGGCTCGTCCGGCTACGGCTGGGCACTGCTCGGGTACGGTTCGGGTCTCGTCGCGGCGTACGTGGTCGGGTTCGTGGCGACGCTCTTGTTCGGGGTGTCCGCGTCAGTCAAGGCCGACCTCGAGTCGCAGTCGGCTGCTCCGGCCGGGGATCCGGTCGCTCCGGAAGCACCGATCGCGACAAGTCCCGCTGCTGCGTCCGCTGTTGACTCCGTCGGGGCTGCGCGCTGATGCGGTTGGGCGCGAGCGCGTACCTAGCGGACGCTCCGCTGACGGGTCCGACGTTCTCGGCCGCGGCGGAGGCAGGTGCGACGCTCGCGTTCACCTCATTGCACATCCCCAAGGACTCGGCCGCGGGCGCCCGAGCGGCGGCGACCGCGATCGTGTCGGCGGCCACGGACTCCGGGCTCTCGGTCGTCGCCGATGTCTCCCCCAACACCGCTCGGTTGCTCGGAGATTCACCGTGGGAGTTCCTGCAGTCGATCGGGGTGGCCCGGGTACGGATCGACTTCGGATTCTCGGTCGCTGAGATCCGATCGATCGCTGCCGTCCTGCCGATCGCTCTCAATGCGAGCACGCTGCGCGCCGTCGATCTCGCGCCGTTCGCGGACCTCGACGTCGAGCTGATCCACAACTTCTACCCGCGGGAGTGGACCGGGCTAGCGCTGGCGTCTGTCGCCTCGTCCGTCGCGGTGGCACGTTCGTTCGGGTGGCGGGTCGGGGCGTTCATTGCGGGCGACTCTGTCCGACGGGGGCCGCTCGGCGAGGGGCTGCCGACCGTCGAGGACCATCGGACGATTCCGCCGTTGTTCCAGGTGCTGGCGCTCGTCGACGCCGGTGTGGACGACGTGTACGTCGGGGATCCGGCGCTGACCGATCGCTCGTGGGCGCGGCTGGGTTCGTTCGTCAGGGATGACGTCGTCGTGCTCGACGGCGTTGCGGCGCCGGGCGTGCACCCGGCGGTGGTCGAGACGCTGGCGATCTCTGATCGGAACTGGCCCGACGCTGCCGAAGCGATGATACGGCTGGAGCACTCGCGGGAGCGGTTCGCTGGGCTACCGCTGCCTGAGGGCGGCGGGCAGCCGAGGCCGGCGGGCTCGGTCACCGTTCAGTTGCCGGCGGCGGGGAGGTACTGCGGCGAGGTGGCGATCACGCTCCGAGACCTGCCCGCCGACGACCGCGTGACAGTCGTTGGGCGGTTGTCAGCGCAGGTCCCCGAGTTCCGCGCGCGCTCCTTCACAACGCTGCTTCACTGACTCCCCATCCACCAAGTGCACTCTGTCGCGCCATGCGGCCGCTGGTTCGAGAACGATCGTCGAGATGGAACTCTGGGAAGCCGACGACGCTCGCCGACGGTACATGGCGCGGTTCAGCCGCCGGGACACCGCACCCGAGCTCGCCCTCAGGCGTGAGCTCCACCGACGTGGCCGGCGGTTCTTCGTGGACAGACGGGTCAGCGAGGGCTGCCGTGTCCGGCCGGATCTCGTCTTCCCTCGCGCACGCATTGCGGTGTTCGTCGATGGGTGTTTCTGGCACTACTGCGAGGAGCACGCCAACCTTCCGAAGGCGAACGCCGAGCTCTGGCGCCAGAAGCTGCTCGCCAACCGACGGAGGGATGCCGCGAACTCCGCTGTGCTCCGCTCGGAGGGCTGGCGTGTGGTCAGGGTGTGGGAGCACGGCGACCCACGTGAGGCCGCGGACTCAATCGAATTCGAGCTCGCGCGGTGGAGGTCGATCGTCGGCCGCTGACCGGGTAGAACTGGCTTGTGGACACCATAGAAGTGGTCGCGGCCGTGGCGGTTCGCGGGGACGGCACGATCCTTGCATGCAGACGCGCGGCAGGGCGAGCATCCGCCGGCCTCTGGGAGTTCCCTGGCGGAAAGGTCGAGCACGGCGAATCAGCAAGTGATGCCCTCGAGCGGGAGATTCGCGAAGAGCTCGGAGTCGAAGGTGTGGTCGGCGATCTGATCACGCGCGACGTGACGCTGGTCGGAGAGGTCATGATCGACCTCGCGTGCTACTGGATGTCGTTCGCGACTGCAGAGCCAAGCGGAAGCACGGACCATGACGCGTTGCGTTGGGTGACACCCGCTGAACTCTTGACGCTTAACTGGGCGCCTCCCGACCTTCCCGCCGTGAGGCTGTTGCGCGGCGATCAGCCGAGACCGTAACGCCGGGCGGCGGCCTTCTGCCACCTTCGGTGGTACGCGAAGTACCGCTCGGTGGAAGAACTCCACGCGCCACACGTTCGACCGACGATGGCCTCGACAGCGAGTTCGAGGTCGACGGTCATTGGTGTTCTGCGGGGCCCCTTCTCGATCGTCCCGTCACGCGCCACGGTCACGTACCCGAGCTCGAACATCGAATCGCAGCCCAGGGAACACGCGGCCATCACGATGTCCTCACGGCTCCGCTCCGTGTTCGTCGTGTCCGCTCGGCGTTTGATGTGGGCGGTCACGAGCAAGGAAACTGGGAGGTCACGCGCACACAGCGCGCAGGTGGCGAGAAGCTCGCTACCGAAGAGGCGCCGCCGCAGACGAGTCTGCTCACCACGGACGTTGACGACGACCTGCCTGTCTCCCCGGTAGTCGAAGCCCGTCGCTGCCTCGATGTCAACCGGCCAAGACGGCACCTGCGCGGCGTCGACGCGCAGTCCCACCTCGTCCAACAGCCAATCAGCGAGATCTCCGCTCACCTCGGACAGGTAGACCTGTTTGACCGCGCCGTTCTTCGAGAACGGCCAGCTCGTGTCGTCCCGATCAGTCCGGAGCTCCACGGGGATGTCCGCGAGCGCTATCGGGATCTCGAGTGCCTGTATGTCGACGCGAAGGAGGCGTCCATCGGCCGACCAGGGCCGCGTCGCAATGTCGAACGGCGGGGGCCCGTCGAAGGCCGGCGCCAGGACACGACTCCACCCCCGCAGCGCATTGCGCGAGTAGTGCATGACGACGTCGTCCGGTCTCGCTTCGAGCATGCGGTCCCAGTGCGCACGAGGCGTGCCGACGTCCTGTCCAGAGCGGGGTCGGGATCGTTTCGGTGCCCACAGGACTCCTGCACGCCGTTCTTCGTCGAAGGTCTGTCCCTGGTTGACCCAAAAGACCCGCACGGTTCCCCCGATCACCCGTTTTGCTAACCCACGTGAGGCTAACGGGACCAAGGGGAAAGAGCGAGTCGGGACTCAACCCGACATCAACAGCAGGAGTCCTCAGTCGTCCGATCGGAACGGGAGGGTTCGAGCGAGGTGATCCCGAAGGAGTGGGTCGACGACGTACACGTACGTTCCCCGGATACCGCGGGTCAGCAGAACCGAGTAGACGTTCGCGACGTACCGCAATATGTCGTCGTCCGTGAGGACGACGCCGAGCTTCGGCAGGTTCTGTTTTCCCTTCTTGTCGTGGTAGTCCGCCCTGCTGAACACGATCTCCCCCGAGTTCTGGTCGAGCTTGATGTCCGGGCCGATGATGACCCCCGCGTAGTTCAGGTCGTAACCCTGCACCGTGTGGATCGAACCGACTTGGTCAACCGCGCCTGTCGAGGTGATCCAGTCCTTGTCCGTCCGATTCCACTGGAGCTCGACGCCATCGAGTGCGATGTCGACGGCGTCGCGGTCCTTCTTGCTCTTCCACTCCCACGCGAATCCCGCAACGAGGCGCGAGAGGCCGAAGCGGCGGTCCATTTCCCTGATGGCGGCATGCATCTCGCCGAGGTCAGCGAACAGGCGGAGATCGTAGTCACCCAGGTCCGGGGGCGAAGGCCTCTCGCCCCGGAGCACCGACCGCACGAACCCGACGTAGTCCGATCCAGCGGCCACTCGCATCTGGGTCGTGAGGGGATGGAACCGGTCGGTATCGCGGGCGTCACGGACAAGGGAACGCTGGGATCGCGCCGATAGGTCCGCAGGTCGGACGCTTTGTTCAGGATCGAGGAGCAGCACGCGATGGGTGCTCTGCGCAACGATCCAGTCGAGCTGCGTGTGACGTGGATCGTCGTCACCGAGCAACTCCCGGTTGATCTCGGAGAAGTCACGGTTCTGAACGCCGGAGGACTGGTTGGAACGTCGGCCGAGGCGATGAGCCTCATCCACGACGAGCAGGTCCCATCGCGCGTCGGACTTCCCGACGTCGAAGGGTGAGAGCACCATCTCCGGCGCGAGACCGGGAGTGCTCTGGAAGACCCGTTGAAGCGAGCGGCGCAGCGCCTGTTGCGGGACGACCAGCCCGATGCGGAAGCCCTCCCCGAGGATCGACTGGTACTCGCTCGACAGGAACGTCGCGAACAGGGACTCGCGCTCACCGTCGAAGTCCGTTCCGTCGATGATGTCTCTGAGGAGCTTGATGAGGTAGACCCCGAGGACCGTCTTTCCCGTACCCGGCTCGCCGCGGACGACCACCGTCTCACTCACTCTGTTCTCCACGTCGTGGAAGAGGTCCTCCACCACGCGCAGGACAACTCGAGTTTGATCTCCATTGAGCGCCTTGAACGGAGAGAGTTTGAAGATCTCACTGTTCTCGAGGTCTTCGAGCGATTGTTCGAAGAGGCCGTCCTCCCGGAGCTGCGCAAAGATTTCTTTGAAGCGTTCTTGGTATGAATCCCGCGCGTAGTACTGGGCGCCCACAATTCCGGCGTTGCTGTTGAGCAACTGGTACTTCTGATCCGCGTTCAACCAAGCAATCAGTTGAGATTCGAGATCGAGGCAGACGGACTTGTTGAAGGTCTTGTCGATGATGAGGCGCACGCGCCGGAGCAGGTCACCACGGGCACGGAGGTGCTGCCTCATGCGCCCGCTGGCGTTCAGCGTTTCGCCGACGTACGCCAGACCGGCCTGCTCGTCGTCGATCACGTAGACCACTGGCCAGTTCACCGTTCGAGGCTCGACCTCGGCGAACGTGCCGAGCGAAGCCGCAGTGAAGTCGAGGACGGCGATCTCAGAGGCGGTCATACTTCACACTGGAGCCTCGGGCTTGCTCAACCGGGTACTTCCTTCTGGTGACCTTGAGCTTCTCGCGGACGATCTCTGTCGGTTCCAGCCCCAGGCGATCCGCGAGCAGATGGCAGTACGTCAGAACGTCAGCGAGTTCGTCTCTGACTCGACCGGCGTCTGCGTCACTCGACCACTGGTAGCACTCGAGGAGCTCTGCAGCTTCGATCGCGATGCTCTTCGCCAAGTTCTCCGGCGAGTGGAACTGTGCCCACTCGCGCTCCGCGACGAAACGCCGAAGTTCGTCTCGTAGCCGCTCATCCGCCATGCCGGCACGCTAGCAGTCAGATCGGTCCGCCCAGCTTGCAACACTAAGACCGCTCTGGAAGGACCAGGAATCACGATGGTGAGATGGCGCGATCGACGCGGACGGCTACGAACGACTTTGGTCTGAGAAGCACGATCAAGCTCGCCCGGCGCCCCAGCAACGAGGCATCGGGCAAGCGGGCGGTGTCAGCACACACAGGGACGCTCACCCCCGTTCGAGGGTTAGCGACATTATCTCAAATCAAGCTAGCGTCGATGCAGGGTTATGGGGGGTTTCAGTTATGGATCTGACTATCGACGAACTGCTCCATGCGGTTGCGAGTGCACTGGGCCTAGAGGACGTCGAAATCCTGACGAGCGGCGGTCAGAAGGTGGTCCTCAGTGCCACGCTCGCGGGAGCCCCCGCCATCGCGAAGATCGTGCCCGTCCCGGCCGGTCCGCAGGGACTCATCGCCATCGAGCGGTCGCATCGCGAGGTAGAGGTACTCGCGGCTGTCGACTCGCCCGCTGTGGTCAAAGTGCTGAGTGATGCGGTCGAGATTGGAGACCCGACCTGCGCGGTGTGCTGGGTTGAGGAGCGGCTGGGCGGTGATGACCTCTCTGACCACCTCGGCATGCGCTGGGACGAGGAGGAAGTGTGGGACCTCGCGCGAGACCTCGCAGTCGCGCTGGCAGCGTGCCATGACCTGGATGTCGTCCACCGAGATCTGTCGGCGAAGAACGTGAGGGTGCTCCCCGACAACCGATTCGTGCTGATGGACCCCGGACTCGCACGACACCTAACGAAGGCGACCATCACTGGCTACTACCAACCCGGCACGGCGGGATGGCGATCTCCCGAACATGTTCCGGGCGGAGACCCAGTACCGGCATCCGACGTTTTCTCGCTCGGAATCCTCTTGTACTACGCGCTTACGACGAGCTTTCCGGTGGATCCGATGGTCGACGAAGTCAGTTACAACCGTGCGCTCACGTCCGAGCAGGTCCGGCCTATCACCGAGCGAAGGGCGGACATCTCCGAGCCACTCGCATCCGTGGTCGATCGATGCCTCCAACGGCAACCCGCCCGAAGATATCTCGACGGTGCAGAACTACTCGCGCACCTGGACGCGATTCACCCCAAGAGAGGACCTCGTTCGTGACTGGCGTCCTTATTCATGACGGGCGCCGCCCGGGTCAACGACTGTGGACGGTTGACGCCGTGCGCGCCGGAGCGGCGGGCGGCGCTGTCATCTCGCCGTTCGCGACCCCGCGGGTCTCGGCCCCGCGGCATCCAAACGCCAGCGTCGTCGCAGACGACGTTAGAGGCGCGGGCGGTGAGGTGTTTTTCGACCCGATGACCCACGCTGCACTTCTACCTAACGCCGACAAACTCGACTTCTATAACCAGTGGGAACTGTGGGGTCCTAGCGGACGGGGATTGGACACCCAACAGCGACGTCTCGAGCACGTTGAGCGTGTGTTCGGCGTTCAGGACATCGTGGGGGCTCCGCCGTTAGCGCCAACTCAGTCCCTAACAAGCTCGGTGTCCGAAGATGCCCGCAATGTTGTCGCAACGGCGCAACTCGCATCATCCATTCGACCTGACACCGTGCAGGCACTCGCCGGCAATCGGAATTTCTGGGGAAGCGGTTCATCGCTTGACGCATTCGTCGGTGCGCTCGCGGCGCTGCGAGCGCCAACTTGGATTTTGACTGTGACCAACGAGGTTGTGCTCAATGGAAGTCCCGAACTCAGTGATGTCGATGCGTTTGTGGGCTTCTGCCGAACGGTGCATTCACTGTCGCTTCGTTCACGAGTCATCGTTGCTCATAGCGATTATTCGGGATTGCCCGCCATTGCTGCTGGCGCCGACACCGTGGGTTCCGGATGGGACCGGGCGCAGCGGACGTTCGACCCCCTCGCCTTCCACGTGAGCTCGGACGACGCGCCGCGTATCCCAGCATCGTACGTCACTCAGGGTGGGCTCCAGGCCGTGCTGAGGCGCAGCGTTGCCGACGCGCTCGAACGTTGGGACCGGCAGATCGCAGCAGGCTGGAGGGGCGGGCCGATGCCACCGAGTGATGCGGCCGAGCGACTGCATCATCTATCGCAACTCACCGAGACGGTGCGCGCGATCAATAGCAGCACGGACCGGAGCGCACGAACGGCCCGACTGCGCTTAGGCTACGAAGCAGCCTCGGACGCCTTCGATCGAATTCTCAGCGATGTTCCGGGACAGGTGACTCGCGGAGACAAGAGTGCGTGGTCGACGAATCCACTCGCTGTGCTAAACGCATACGCTGCTGCGGAAGGTCTTTAGCTAGACCACTCCTCATCCAGGGCGGCGCTGACTCGCTCCGAAAGGGCGAGCCGGCGGCCGGCATTCGGCTTCCCGATTCGTGGACGAACAAGCCAGCGCTCTCCGACAGCGAGCCCGAGACCGAACTCACGAAAGCGATCTTTCGCGAGATCCAATGAGCTAGTCGCTTCCAGGAGTACGACACCCGCAGCATCGCACCATGACGCGTACTTGAGGGCCTGAGCAAGCCCACGCCGCCAGTCCGATACCTTCGCCTCGATCGCATACGCACGCCCCACCGGTTGAAGTCCAGGCGTCCGCCGAAATCCACCACCGGCACGAAATACCGCCCCCCTCGATTCAAGGTCGCGCAGTCGCCTCGCTACAGACGCGGATGACAATCCCAATTCTTGCGCGATCGAGGCGGGCGTACGCGTTGCCGCTTCGTGCGTGGACGCGACGATGCTCGCGTCCGACTCGCGTGTTATGTGAGGTACATCGAGATGGGAGCGCTGACGGAACCCGTCGCTGACACGTGTGACCGCGAGGAGGTCGACGACCCCGACAGGGCCGACGAATTCTGCGCCAAGTACCAGTCCGAGGTCTGCACCAGGCAGACGGGAAGCGACGGTCCGCACCGTTTTGTCTAGTTCCCGCTCCCGTACAGGTAGGAACGGCCGCCCTGGGCGCGTGCGCGAGCGCACCTCAACGGTCTGAACGGTCATCCTCCGACGATACCGACGACTGCCAGCGGCTTCGAGAAGGCGGCCGCGCGTCTACCCCAGAAACCTCATGTACACCGCAATCGCAGCCGCGCACGGGAACTCCGCCACCAAGCGAACGACGCCGAGCAGTGAACATAGCGCTTCGTGACTGCTGAACGCACGGAGCGAGACAGCCCGCATCCTGGACCCGCTCGCTGGCATCGACTACCACCTCCTCGCCGGCCGCCGCCGGCCCGCCAGCCGAACAGCCCAGGTAGATGTGGTCGTGGTCGGCCGCGGAGGCGGGCATCGGCAAGACCATCGTCGGCCTGCACCACACCGCCGACCTCTAGCCGCTCGACCGGCGACCTCTTCCTCTTTGCTACATGCCGCGCGTGCTCGAGCCGCTCCTCGAGTGCCTGGCGCCCGACATGGTCGGTCGCATCTCTGGCTGATATCAGCAGTTGCGATTCATGCTCACCTTCTGATAACGTCCCTCCGGGCGTAGGCGAACGGAACGCGCTCCGGCAACGGAGAAAGATCGGGTTCGACTCCCGGCCGCCAGTCATTGCAGCCCAGTTCTGTAGCGGTTGGCGGTTTGGAGTCGATTTGCCTTACGCGGCGACGCCTGAGTTCAGTAAGCACTCTGAGAACCTCGTCGAGATCCGGAAGACCCTTACTCAGCTCGAACGAGTGCACAAAGCGTCGATCAGATCTGGGCACTTGGAGACAGAGTTTGCTCTTCGGCGGGTTCACGCCGTGACGGTGGGCATATTCGCAGAAGCTGTTCTACGTAAGATCATCGCAGACCCTCACGGGTTCAATCAGCGAGAGCGGAAGGCTATCTGGGCTACCCGCTCCCAGCTCGACCGGTGGCTTCTCACAGTCGACCTCGCGTTCCGGCGCCACAACCATGTTCTGTTCCACGATGAACTTTCCATCAACACCCTGGGCGATCGATTCGACCGATATGCGCAAATCAGAACTGCGCTCGAACGCGAACTCAAGCCTCTGATTGAAGATAGGAACAAATTTGCACACGGGCAATGGAAGCACTTTTTGAAGAGCGGGAAAGATGATGAATTCTCCCGCGAGGCACCATCGCCCCCAACGTATACTGCAATTGTCGCTCAATATAAGGCAACGAACGCGATCGCCGCGATGATTCACGTACTCGCCGTTTCGGACCCCGCTTTCCAGCGTGATTATGACAATCACTTTCGGTCCTTCAACGACTCTGTACGTCGCATGCAGACCGACTATTATTCTGATTTTGCCGCGCGACTTCGTGCGCGACGCGGAGGTAGGAGCTAGCAAAACTCATCGGGGTGCGCGGTCGCCGCCTCTCGGCCCGCCCACTCGTAACTCGTCGCCAGTCCTAATCCTGGTGCTCGCGCCCACTGACAGTGTTGTTCGGTTGGATGGGCCTCTGCAAACGCCGTCATGGCCCGCTCCAAACGGAACTCTCCTTACCTCGCCGACGTCCGACGAAACCCCCGCCACCGCCGTCGGCGATGTCGCCGAGCTTGTTCACATCGAAGTCGATCACCTCCTTAGATACTCGTGCTTTTGCACGGAGATGGAATCGCTCGCAGATCCGGCATCGATATAGTGCGTCGGATGAGCGCGGGGAGCTCGAGCAGCGTCAGTGTGGGATACGGAGATTTCCAGCGGAACGGGTGGTTGAACTGAGTAGCTCCACGCCGCCGCGCGAAGCCACCCACGAGCCTGCGACCCGCGCCGCCCGGCCCTACGCCTCGCCATCCCCCGATCGGAGGATGCCGGTCCACCTCCCCCACCGATCCGCGCGCGTCCCGACCCGACCACGCTGGTCTCATGCCCGAACTCCCCGCCATCGAGGTCCACCACCTCACGAAGCAGTACCCCACCGGCAAACGCGCCGTGGACGACGTCTCCTTCGACATCCCCCGCGGCGAGACCTTCGCCCTCCTCGGCCCGAACGGCGCCGGCAAGACCACCACGGTCGAGATCCTCGAGGGCTACCGCACCCGCACCGGCGGCGACGTCCGCGTGCTCGGCCACGACCCGGCCCACACGACGCGCAGCCACAACGCACGGATCGGCATCGTCCTCCAGACCAGCGCCGAGTCCCCCAACGTCACGGTCGCCGAACAGCTCCGCCACTTCACGACCTTCTACCCGCGGCACCGCAGCGTCGAGGAACTCCTCCAGAAGACCGACCTCGAGACGCAGCGCAACACCCGCATCAGCCGCCTGAGCGGAGGCCAGCGCCGCCGCGTCGACGTCGCCCTCGGCATCATCGGCCGCCCCGAGGTCCTCTTCCTCGACGAACCCACCACCGGCTTCGACCCGGAGGCCCGCCGGCAGTTCTGGGACCTCATCGACGAGATCAAGCACGAGGGCACGACGATCCTCCTCACCACGCACTACCTCGACGAGGCCGCACACCTGGCGGACCGGGCGGCGGTGATCGCAGACGGCAAGCTGCTCGACATCGCACCGATCGACGAGATCGGCGGCGCCGACGCCCGGACACCCCGAGTCCGCTGGCGCAAGCAAGACGGCACGCACCACGACGAACGCACCACGGACCCGGTCGCGCTCATCAAGAACAACCCAGACCCCATGCACAACCTGGAAGTCATCCGCCCGTCCCTCGAGGACGTCTACCTCGGAATGGTCGGCCAACGATGAACACCACCGCCATCGGCGCACACCGCATCGGCTACGAACTCCGCTCCTACTTCCGCGCCCCCGACGCCGTCTTCTTCACCTTCCTCTTCCCCATCGTCATGCTGGCGCTCTTCTCGGTCGCGTTCAGCAGCGCCCCGGACATCCAGGCGGGTCCGAGCGTCAGCGTCGACTACGCCACCTACTACCTACCCGGCCTGGTCGCGACGGGCATCCTCCTCTCCGGCACGCAGTCCCTCGGCGTCGACATCGCCGGCGAGCGCAGCGACGGCACGCTGAAGCGTCTGGGCGGCACACCCCTGCCGGTCGTGAGCTACTTCATCGGCAAGATCGGCATGGTCCTCGTCACGACGGTCGTGCAGACCGCCCTGCTGCTGGCGATCGCGAGCCTTGTGTTCGGCGTGGACCTGCCGACCGACGGCGGAGCGTGGTCGCACTTCGCGGGCATCATGCTCCTCGGCGTCGCCACGAGCTGCGTCCTCGGCATCGCGATCTCGGTGCTCCCCCGCGAGGGCCGCCGCGCCACCGCCACGATCGTCCCCATCGTCCTGGTCCTCCAGTTCATCTCCGGCGTCTACCTCCCCTTCACGCAGCTCCCCGACTGGCTGCAGAACGTCGCGTCCGTCTTCCCCCTCCGCTGGATGGCGTCGGGCATGCGGTCGGTCTTCCTGCCGGACGCGTTCGCGTCCGCCGAGCCTGGAGGCGCGTGGCACCTCGGCCTCGGAGCGCTCGTCCTGACAGCGTGGCTGGTCCTGGGCGCGGTCGCCTGCATGCTGACGTTCCGGTGGAGTCGCAAGGACGCGTGATTCGGCCTGTGGATAACCGCTCGGCGGCGTACCGGCGATGGGATGCTGAGGCCATGGACCGCATCACCGCGCAGCGCAATTGGGGGCTGCACGTGGCGTTCGGCGTCACGATCGCCCTCGTCGCGGTGATCACCGTGCTCGGGTGGTCGCCGTGGTCGAACCGCTGGCCGGCGTTCGCGATGCTCGCCGTCCTCGCCGTCGCCTACGCGGCGTTCGGATGGCGCGGCTACGACGTCCCACGCGCCGCCGCCGGCTTCGTCCCGCTGCTGGTCCTCGCGGCACTGGTGCTCCCGGCGATCGTGCCGAGCACCGCGCTCGTGCAGTGCATCCTGTTCCCCGTCGCGTGGACCCAGATCCAGAGCACCCGGACGGCGGTCGGCGTCTCGGTCGCGATCGGCGTCGCCGCGGGGATCGGCCTGCAGATCGCGAGCGGCCCGAGCGCCCTCGTCAGCACGATCCTCATCGAGGGGGTCAGCGTCGCGGGCGCCTGCGCGCTCGGCCTCTGGATCACGCGGATCGCCCAGCTCTCCGACGAGCGCCGTCGCCTGCTCGACGAGCTCCGCTCCACGCAGGACTCCCTCGCCGAGGCGAACCGCCGCGCGGGCGTCACCAGCGAACGCGAACGGCTCGCCCGCGAGATCCACGACACCGTCGCCCAGAACCTCGCCGGCATCGTCATGCTCACCGAGCGCGCCCGCGGCGACCTCGCAGCGGACCGCGTCGACCACCTCGACGAACGCCTCACCGTCCTCGAAGAGTCCGCACGCGCCGCCCTCGAGGAATCCCGCACCCTCGTCGCGGCGAGCGCCGCCGGCGTCGCGGCCGACAGCCTCGGCGCCGCCCTGCACCGCCTCGGCGAACGCTTCACCCGCGAGACCGGCATCCCGGTCACCGTCGACGCACCGGACTGCGCGCTGGATCGCGACACACAGGTGGTGCTGTTGCGCGTCGGCCAGGAGGCCCTCGCCAACGTCCGATCGCACGCCCACGCCGCCTCGGTGCAGGTCGCACTGCACGTTGCGGCCGACCAGGTCGGCTTGCGGATCACGGACGACGGCGTGGGCTTCGACACGTCCGTACCGACCGCGGGCCACGGGCTCCGCGGGGTGCGCGAGCGGCTCGCCCTCGCGGGTGGGACCTGCACGATCGCGAGCAATGCCGGACGCGGCACCGTCGTCGAGGTGTCGTTGCCAACCGGGGCCGAGCCGCGCCTCCAGGCAGTCACCGAACCCGTGACGGAGGTGACCCGGTGATCCGCGTCGTCGTCGCGGACGACCACCCGATCGTCCGCGCGGGCATCGTCGCGCTGCTGCAGGACGCCGACGACGTCGAAGTTGTCGGGCAGGCGAATGACGGCGAGGCCGCGGTGGCGATCGTCCTCGCCGAGCGGCCGGACGTCGTCCTGATGGACCTCCGGATGCCCGGCCTGAACGGTGACGACGCGACCGCGCGCATCCTCGCCCGCGAGCCGGGGATCCGCGTGCTGATCCTGACGACGTACGAGTCCGACGACCAGATCCTCGCGGCGATCGAGGCCGGCGCTGCCGGGTACCTACTCAAGGCTGCGCCGGAGTCGGAGATCCTCGCGGGCCTGCGTGCCACTGCCCGCGGCGAGACGGCGCTCGCTCCCTCGGCGGCAGCGGCCCTCGTCCGCCGGACCACGGGCAAGCCGACCTCCGGGCCGTCCCTGTCCCCGCGGGAGCTCGAGGTCCTGCAGCTCGTCGCCCAGGGCAACTCGAACCCGGCGATCGGCCGCACGCTCTTCCTCAGCGAGACGACGGTGAAGACGCACCTCGGGCACGTGTTCGAGAAGCTCGGCGTGAACGACCGAACCCGTGCCGTGACCCGCGCGATGGAGCTCGGCCTCCTGGGGTGATCCCCCGTCTGGTCACCCGTCACCCGGCCCTCCGGCAAAACAGGTCGTCTCGACGGTCACGGCGCCCGAGGCCTTCGTCGTGTCGGCGTACGCCTCCCTCAGCCACCCACCACCGATCGCTCGGAGGTCCCAGCCGTACGGGTCCGCATCACGGAGTCCTGCACGACGGAACACCTCCCGCACCGGCGCCGTCCGCCGCTCAATCTCGGCCGCATCCCCCGACGGCTTCGCGTCCGACTCGTCCGTGTCCGGCCCCGATCCGTCCGAGGAGCCCGATCGCACGGACCACACCCATCGGTACTCCGTGCCCTGCTGCAGGTTCGACAGCGGGCATCCGCGGGTGTACCGATCGACCTGACCGGCGCGCACGTCCTCGCCGAGAGCTTCCACTGCCCGTGTGCCGACGTCCGCCAGGTCTCGCTCCGCTTCCGACTGCGTCCGGCTCGTCTCGAGCGCGGTGAGCGGCTGCGCCCGCCGGTGCGCGTCCGCCGCCCAGCTCTGCGCCACGCGCACCGTGGGGTACCCGAGGCTTCCGGCCGCCAGGCACGTGAGCACGATGCATCCCACAGGACCCACCAGCGTGACCGATCGATCGCGTCGTCGTCGTACCAGGAGGAGGATCGCGCCGGTGAGTGGAACTCCGGCACACACGAGCGTGACGAAGGCGCTCCCGGTCGTCTGGCCCGCGAGCGACCGGTCCGAATCGTCGACCCCGTTGTAGCCGGCGAGCGCCACGAGCAGCCACGCGATCCACCCGGCCGGCAGCAGCAGGCCGCTCGCCACGATCCACCAGACTCCGTGCCGCCGCCGCCGCGTCGGCGACCGTCCCATGTCCTGAGTCATCATCCCCCATGTGTTTCGCCGCGGTGCCGCTGAATGCTCCACGTCCGAACGCATTCAACATATGGCAGCTCGGCCTCCCGCGGTGATCAGCCGTTCTCCCGCTACCGCCCAGCTCCGCACACGAGGATCGGCGCAGGGGGAGAACATGCACCGAGAGTTCGACCACGCACCGCGCCGGTGGCCGTGGACCGTCGTGATGCTGGTCGGCGGCATCGTCGGCGCACTCGAGGCCTTCGGCATCATCGGCGTCACCTGGGTCTCCGACCCGACCGTCGACCAGCCGATCGTCACGGAGCACGACTGGTGGCCGCCCGACTCCGCCCTCTTGGTCCTGGTGGCGTTCTTCGCGATCCCGGCCGGACTCCTGATCGGCGGAGCGGTCGCCGCCGGCATCCACGCACTCGCCATGGTCCTCGACGACACGCTCGGCCTGGTACCCGCCGTCGTCGTCGCAGCCCTGCTGACGGCCGCCGTCGGGTTCGCCGCGGGACTGCCCATCGCCACCCTCGTCGAGGCTCCCCCGGTCACCCTGCCCTTCGCCACCACGGCCGCGGGCGCGGCCGGCGCCCTCCTGTCGGGTGCCGCCCTCCGGGCTCCGGACCGCCGGGGCGCGACCGCCTGACGACCCGTTTTCGGACTGGAGGCACGGCACCAGCCCGCCCCGCGCCTCCAGTCCGATCCGTCCCGGCTCCGGAGCTAGACGGCCGTCGCCAAGGCGAGTTGCGCCCTGGCCGCGACCGCGTCCGCCGCCGGCGGACGCCCGTACGCCTCCCGGTAGTCCCGCGAGAAGTGCGAGGCACTGCGGAAGCCGACGACCGAGGCCGCGCGGGCGGCGGTGTCACCATGCACGACCATGAGTCGTCGCGCCTCGCCGAGCCGCGTCCGCTTGAGGTACTGGGCGGGCGTCATGCCGGTCGCCTCCTTGAAGCGTGCGAACAGGGTGGACTCGCTGACCCGGAGTTCGCGGGCGAGGCGCTCCATGGACCACGGTTCGGCCATCCGCCCGTTCAGGAGTGCGGTCGCCGCAGCGACGACGGAGGTGCCGGAGCCGTCGAGCGCGGCGGTGATGCGCGGTGCCTGTTCGGTCTGGAGCAGACGGAGGACGACCTCGCGGGCGACGAGGGGGAACAGCACGGGGACGTCGTCCAGCCTGGCACAGGTCGTGCGGGTCGGCGACGGTCGACTCGGTACGACATCGCCGACGTCGTGCGACGTCGGACTCGTCGTTCGTTGCGCACGCGCGCATTCGCGGACGCGCGGGAGCGACATTCCTCGGGGGCGTCGAGCAGGGCGAGCAGGCGGGCGAAGGCGTCGGCGAGGGGCGCGGTCCAGGTCCCGAGGCGGGGCACCTCGCCGCCGGCCGGAGCGGCGCGCGCGGACATCGTCGACACGACCTCGCCGACGATCGCCGGGTCGAGGCGCCAGACGGCGGACACGAAGCCGTCGTCCCCGGCGGTGTCCACGACGCCGGCGACGACGGGCAGGTCGACCGGGGTGATGATGAACCGTTCGCGGCCCCAGACCTGGTCGTCGTCGCCCACGATCGAGCGTTTCCGGCCGCGGAGGACGACGGACAACGACGGCACGTACCGGCGGTCGAACGGCCCGGTCGGCTCGTGGACCTCGGAGACGGTGAGGCCGAGGGCGTCGGCCCGGTGCGCGGACCCGGCGCGAGCGGAGGCGGCGTGGTGGTCGGTGCCCAGGACGGCAGCGTGGGCGGACGCGATCGCCGCGGCCCGGTCGAGGTGCTGCGCGGTGAGGTCGTCCACGGCTCCAAGCTACCCAGGCGTCGACCGCGGAACCGTGGGGTGCGGGATCCGGCAAGGTCCTCGTGGATCCGGGCAAGGGCTCGAGTGCCGGGCCGTTCGAGCATCGAGTCATGACCGATGCACCCGCTTCCACCACCACCACCCGTACCGCCCTCGTGACCGGAGCCTCCAGCGGCATCGGCGAGGCCATCGCCCGCGAGCTCGCCGCCGCGGGCGTGTTCGTCGCCGTGCACGGCCGCAACGCCGAGCGCACGAGCGCCGTCGCCGCGTCCATCGAGGAGCAGGGCGGCCGCGCCGTGCCGCTGGTCGCCGACCTGTCTGCCGGGCCGGCCGAGGTCCGTGCGCTCGCGACGGCCGCGACCGAGCGGCTCGGGGGCCACGTCGACGTCCTCGTGAACAACGCCGGCGTCTACCCCGGTGGACCGACGGAGTCCTTGTCCGATGACACCGTCGACGCCCTGCTCGCCACGAACGTCCGCGCGCCGCACGTCCTGGTCGCCGCCCTCGCCCCGTCGATGGCCTCGCGCGGGTCCGGCGTCGTCGTGAACATCGGCTCCTGGATGGCCCGCGTCGGGGTGCCCTTCATGGCGCTCTACCCGGCGACGAAGGCCGCGGTCGAGCAGCTCACCCGTGCCTGGGCCGCGGAGTACGGGCACCGTGGCATCCGGGTGGTGACCGTGGCTCCGGGGGCGACGGCGACGCCCGGTAACGCGGACTCGGCCGACGTCCTCGCGGCCATGACGGAGGGCACACCGGCGGGGCGGCCCGTGCAGCCGGAGGACATCGCGCGGGCCGTGCGCTGGGTGGTGTCGGACGAGGCGGCCTTCGTCACCGGTGGCGCCATCGACGTCGACGGTGGGATCGCCTCGACACGGATGCGCTGACCGTGGCCGCCCGCCCGGGCCGGGTCGGCACGATGGGGGCATGCGCTTCGACGTGGTCCTCGCCCGCTCCGACGGTCCCGCGGTCGCCGCGGAGATCGGTCGGAGCGCTCATCGCTCACGCTCAACGCGGTACCAACGGGGTTGGAGCCGGCGCGGGACGCCGGACAGCAGGATCCACAGGCCGAGCGCACCGGTCAGGGCGGCGGCGACAGCGAACACGAAGGAGAACCCGAAGACCGGCGTCCGGATGAAGCTCGCCGCGAGACCCATCGACAGCACGGCGAGTCCCAACCAGAACCACCCGAAGACGACGTTCCGGTGGAGCCGACCGATCCACGAACGCCAGACACCGGCGTAGGCCAGCGCCCCGAGGCCGCCGAACACGAATCCGATGGCGAACAGGATGAGGACGAATCCGAGCGGGGTCATCCGAACGTCTCCTTCCCCCCGCTTCGGCGAGATCCCGTCGTCAACGATCGTCGCGGGTCACCGCGCCGATGACCTGTCGGACGACCGTCTCGGTTCGGATCGGTCGGAGGGCGACTGCACCGTCGGCCTGGGTGTACCGCTCGAGCCAGCCGAAGCCAGGAACATCGATCGCGAAGATCCCGAACCCGGTCTCTTCGGACCAGCCGAAGACCGACCGCCACCCGGGAGCTTCCCAAGCCCGTCGAAACCACTCCGGATCGTCGGGTGCTGGCACTTCGAGCCCCGATCGGCCGCCGTGCTCCTCGTACCGCGCTTGGAGTGCCGCGAGGGAGACGGTCACGGCCTCCTGCTCTCCGACGAACCACGTCGGTTCCACGGCGATCCAATCGAGGAGGTGTCCGACCGCGCCGGCGACCGAGGTGACCCCGAGGCCGACCCGTCCACCACCGAGTTCGACCCGCATGGCCGCCCGACGCCCATCCACCCAGATCGCGGCGTGGTGCGTCCCCTCTTCAGACTCGATCCGCGTCCGGAGCGAACGAGTGGCGTTCGCGATGATCCCGACGAACTCCGAGCCTGCATCTGACAACGCCCCGAAACGGTTGACCAGCCCGAGCTCCCGAGCGGCTCGACCCTCATCCGAACGGCGAGTGCTGGCGGACACCAGCCCGCGGCTCCGAAGGTGCCAGAGGTGGTCGAAGAGCGACTCCGAGCCCTGCCACTCGAGTCGACATCCGGGCTGGTAGTCGCGTACCCGGTCGAGCGATTCGAGCTCGACGCCGGCCCGCTCGCTGGCAGCAACGTCGATCCGCGGCATCATCGGCTCGTTCCCTCCTGCACGTCGACCAGACGCACGGAATCCATGACCCCTGAGAGCAGCGGTTCGACGGCGGTCCATTCGAGCACGGAGGCGCTGGCTGTCAGGTGGACTGCCGTGTCCCCAGTGGTGATGACGCGTTGGTCGACGATGATCCAGTCCTCGCCGAGCGGGTACCCGAAGAGCAGTCGCGCGCTGGGACCGAGCGCGTGCTCCTGGCGACGGACCTCGAGGACTCGCGTTCCCGGGTGTGCGGCGATGGCAGCAGCCATCATTCCGGAGGACGCCTCGATCAACGACACCGTCGTCGATTCCTGCGCCACGACCACGTTCGGCCGGAACCCGTTGGTCGTCGGGCGTTCGAACACGGTGCCGAAGGTCGCTTCGGTGACGACCCAGCCGTCGGGCAGGTCCGCCGCGATCACGTGCCACTCCGATGCCGGTACCAGCGCGGCGTCAGCCACGCGGGCACACCGAACACGAACAGTCCGACCGCGACGAGGATCAGCACGAACGCCGAGATCATCATGACCGCTGTGAAGACGAACGCGTGCGTCGACAGGAGCGCTGCGAAGACACCCAGGCAGATACCACCGAAGCCGAGGAAAGCGGTCGGGAAGATGCGGTCGGCGCTCCACGAGCGCGTCCAGCTCCGCCAGAGCCCGGTGTAGGCGGTCAGTCCCACGAGCGCGAACGCGCACGACACCGCGATGATCGCCCAGATCACCCGAAGATCCCCTTCCACACGTCGTGCACGCCCTTCGCGAAGTCCGACCCCTGGTACATGTCGTTCAGCTTGTCACCGAGCATCTCGCCACCTGTCCCGCCGAGCCAACCGCCGATCGCGCTCCCGACGATACCGCCCACGACGGTCCCGACCCCTGGGAACAGGGCAGTCCCGATGGCGCCACCGATCCATGCGCCGGCCGCGGCCGCGCCGACCGTCGTGCCTCCCTTGATGACCGTGGTCGTGACCGCGCTCTCGGTCCGGCGTGAGTCGGACCAGTCGGGGTGGTCGACCTCGTCCTCGTGCCACTGGTCGTTCCAGGTCGAGCCGAGAGTGAGGACTGTTCCAGCGGCGCCCAAGACCTTGGTCGCACCCTTGGCTACGTCCGGCATCGCCTCGAGCAGGGCGTTCTTGTCCTTCACCAGGAAGTTGTGCGAGCCGTACCGAGGATCGTCGAGGGGGATGTCGGGCCCCTTCGGCGGGTACGGCTTGGCGATCTCCCCCGGCGCCTGCCACCATGCCTTGCCGTTCGCGTCGAGGAATGACGGCGGCGGGGTGCGCAGCGTGGCTTCGGGGATCACTCCGGCAGGCACCGTGGTGAGCTGGCGCCACCGTTCGAGTGTCTCCTGCGAGATCGACATCCCCGCACCGACGATGGCTCCGGACGTCCCACCGCCGACGAAGCTCAAGAACTTCGAGGCCGCTGACTGCTCGTACGCCTTGAGCGCGTTGATGGCGCCCGCGCATTCCTGATCTGCCTGCAGTGCCGCGGCGTTGAACTGGTCCACGCGTCGCTGCAGGGCATCCTGCTGGTCACGACGCGCGTCCTTCGCTGCCGTGACTTCTTCGTCGGTCGCGCCGACCGGGGTCGATGTGTCGGCTCCGGCGAAGGTGCTGATGTCCGAGAGGAGCGTTGTCCGCTGGGTCTGGAGCGTCTGCACCGTCGTCGAGTACGTGTCGAGGGCGCTCTTCGCCTTCGCCGCTGCGTCGACCAGCCCGACCACGTCCGCATCGATCGGCGACAAGGCGTTCCGGAGCGTGGCCGCTTCTGGCGCGTCGTAGACATCGGACGACCCGAACGCCTTCCACGCGGCCTCGATCGCGTCGGCCTGTGTCTGCGCCGTGCTCGCCGCCGACACCAGGTCCGCACCGACCGACTCGAGCGTCGCGGGGTCGGGCAACTCGTTGACAATGGGGGCGAAGGTCACTGCTCGATCCCCTTGTTCGCATTTGCCGCCATCTCCTCGTCGCCGGCCGCGTACGCGTTCGCGATCGATCGCGCCGCCGCGATGGACGCGGTCACGCGGCTCCCGATCGACGCGAGTCGGATCTCTCCTGGGTTCTGCTTGAACGCGCTGAGTGCCGTCGCGGTGTTCACCGCGCGCGCTGCGAGCGACTCCGCGGCACCGGCGGCGTTCTGCAACGACTGCTCTGCCGTCGCCATGTCAGCGAGAGCGGTCTCGGCGTCCGAGATCGCTCGGTCGAACGCGGCCGGATCGAGCCGCCATCCGTTGATCGCCATGCGGCATCCCCCTCAAGCGCTGCAGTGTGTCGGAACCCGTCGAGGATACCGACACTCTCGGTTGCAGGGAACCTGACGCCCTCGATCGACCCGCTACCGTTGTGTGCGACGAGGGAGGGGATCGTGTGATCTGGATCATCGGCGCGGCCCTGATGCTCATCGGCCTGCTCGGCTACACCGGCCTCTGGCGCTCCTGGGCGAAGGGCGGCCTGTCGTACTGGGTCCTCGGCCTGTTCTGGTTCGGCCTCGGCATCGTCCTCGTGAGCATCGTCCTCGCCCTGCCCGACCGCCCGACTTGGCTCTTCTGGATCCCCGCGGTGATCGCGCTCCTGGGTGCCGCCTCGACCTGGTACCTGCCCCCGGCGCTCACCCCGCGCTGGTTCCGCGCGCTCCGCAGCAGCTGGCGCTGAGCGACGCCGCTCGCGGACGCAGAACGACTTCCCCGAGTTCGTACGACGTCGGAGAAGTCGTTCCGAGTCGGCCCCCGAACACGCACCAACGCATCACCCACCGGACTGGAGGCGCGGCACCTGCCCGCCCCGCGCCTCCAGTCCCAGGACGGGCGCGTCTGCCATCCGACGCCCGCCCTGGTCAGCGCCCCGCGTCCGCCCCCTCCGGCGGCGTGCCCGGCTCGCGCCGGACGCGGAGCACCCGCGCCGTCGGCGTCGCCCCGCCGTGGTCGACGTGCAGCACCCCCGCCGCCGCGTCCCACGAGACGTCCCACGCCCCGAGCTCCGTCGGGAACAACGGCTCGACCGTGACCGTGCGCCCCGCCCACCCCGACAGCGGCAACGACACCGAGGACGACGCGCCGGGCAACGCCCACACCGACAGGTACAGGTCGCCCGACGCAGCGCGCAGCCCGAGCGCGACCCAGGCGTCCTCCCACCCGGGCAGACCGAGCGGCCACTCCGGCAGCGCGGTGTCGATGATCTCCAGCACCTGACGGTGCGCGGCGATCGCGGACCCGAGGACCTCCCGCTGCGCCCCGGACATCGAACTGAGGTACCCCGACAGGTACATCCGCCCGAGCACCCCGTTCACGAGCGACAGCGTGAACAGGTCGTCCGACATCGACGGCGCCGGGTAGGCCCAGTTCCCCGCCTGCTCCGGCAGCATCGCAGCGGGTGCAGCGGCAGCGATCGACGCGTACAGCACCGGGTCCTGCTGGTCCGAGGTGGACTGCAGGTGCAACCGGGACAGCACGGCGGCGTCGGCCCGCATCGCCCCCGAGGCGCAGTTCTCGATGAGCAGCGCCGGGTACCGGGCCTGCACGTCGTCGAGCCAGTCGAGCAGGGCACGCGCGTGCTCGAGCGACCCCGAGAACGGCCCCGTCATCGTGTTGTAGTCCATCTTGAAGAAGCTGATCCCGAGCTCCCCGACGAGCCGGTCGACCACGGCGTCCAGGTGTGCCCGGGCCTCCGGCGAGCGCAGGTCGAGCAGGTGCCGCCCGTGCTCGGCGACCCGAACCCCGCGGTGGTGCACGAAGGCGGTCGACGGCAGCGACGACGCGAGCGGCGAGTGGATCCCGATGACCTCGGGCTCGAGCCAGAGCCCCGCCTGCATGCCCCGCGACCGGATGTGGCCGATGACGAACTCGAGCCCGGTCGGGAACCGCGACGCCGCCGGCTCCCACGCCCCGACGGTGTCCCACCAGTGCCCCTCGGCGTACCAGCCGGCGTCGATGCAGAACAGGTCGGCCCCGGCGTCTGCTGCCGCGTCGACGAGCGGCAGGAGCTTGTCGGTCGTCGGGTCTCCCATGAGGGTGTTCATGTAGTCGTTGAACACCAGCGGCATCGAGGCGTCGACGGGCCGCAGCGACCGCCGTGCCCGCCGCTGCGCCGTGAGCACCTCGAACGCCCCACCGACCGACGAGGCGATCCCGACCGACACCGGCACCGACACGAACGGCCGGTCCGGCGCGACGACGGTCGTCCACTGGTGTTCCTGGTCGGTCGGTCCGCTCAGCAGCAGGTACGCGTGCCGACGGGTCTCCCCCAGCTCGTACAGCCACGGGCCGTTGTGCTCGACCTGCCAGACGAGCGCGTACGAGGCACCGTCCAGCACGCCGATCGGCAGCGCCTCGCCCGTCGACCACGAGCCCCGGTTCTGCACGACGGCACGGCTGCGGGGCGGGTGGTGCTGGGCCTCGCGGTCGATGCGCGCGAGCCCGATCGACCGCAGCGGATCGCTCCGCCACCGGTTCTCGGCCGCCCAGTCGTTGTCGGCGTGCAGCAGCGACAGCTCGTCGACGGTCACGCCCGAGTCCGTCAGGAACGCCCCGGTCGCGAACGACGACACGAAGTCGACGACGTGCTCGCCGCGCTCCGCGCGCACCTCGGTCCACGTCTGGAACGCCGGCACGCCGGCTTCCGTCCGGAAGACGGACTCGGCCTGGAGGCCCGTGGCCGCGTCCTCCTGCAGGATGCGGAACCACAGGTCGGTCCCGTCCTCGTGCACGTGGTGCGACACGGGGCGCAGTCGCGCCCCGATCGTGGAGTCGACGTGCCGGAACCCGCCGGGGAACCGACCGTGCTCGACGGTCGTCAGCTCGACGAGCGGCTGCGGATCGGCGGGTCCGTCGGCGAGCGCCCCTCCGGCCGGCACGAAGGACACGAGCGCCGCGGGCTGGTCGTCGCCGACCCGGAAGCGCGCCGAGAACCCGGGCGTGGTCCAGTCGACGAAGGCCCCGGTCATCGTGCCCCGACCGGAGCCGGTTCGCTCGACACCCACGCACCGATGCCGTGGTCGTAGCAGGTGGTGTTGTCGATCGTCGAGCGGTCGAGCGCCGGCCCGGAGGTCACCCGGCGGTCGGTGCGCTCCGGGTCGGGTGCGGCCTCGGCGAGCAGCCGCGTGTAGTCGTGCTGCGGGTTGAGGATGACGTCGTCCGAGGGCCCGCGTTCGACGACCCGGCCGCGGTACAGCACCAGGATCTCGTCCGAGAAGTGCCGCGCGGTGGCGAGGTCGTGCGTGATGTAGAGCACCGCGAGGTGGTCCTCGCGCTGCAGCCGTCCCATCAGGTTGAGCACGCTGAGTCGGATCGACACGTCGAGCATCGACACGGGCTCGTCGGCGACGAGCACCTGCGCGCCGGGTGCGAGGGCGCGGGCGATCGCGACGCGCTGCCGCTGCCCGCCGGAGAGCTCGTGCGGCCGACGCGAGGCGAAGTCCTCGTCGAGGTTGACGCGGCCGAGCAGTTCCCGGACCTTCTCGGCGGTCTCCTCGGCACCGCGCGCACGGTGGTGCAACTGGAGCGGCCGGGCGATGTGGTGCTCGATGGAGTGGAACGGGTTGAGCGACGCGAACGGGTCCTGGAACACCATCTGCACGTGCCGCCGGTACATGCTGCCGACGACGGGGGTGCCGTCCTCCAACCGGACGTCGATCGAGCCGCGCGTGGTGCTCTCGAGCTTCGCGAGCATCCGGGCGATCGTGGACTTGCCCGACCCGGACTCCCCCACGAGCGCGACGGTGCGTCCGGGCAGGAGCTCGAACGACACGTCGTCGACGGCGCGCAGGGTGGTGCGGCGCAGGCCCTTCCGGGTGTGGAAGTCCTTGCCGAGGTGGCTGACGGTCACACTGGTCACGACGCGACCTCCTCATCGATGCCGGAACGGATGAACCCGCCACGGGCCCCGGACAGGCTCGGGAACGACTGCAGCAGCCGGCGGGTGTAGGGGTGCTGCGGGTCGTGCTGGATCGCGTCGGCGGTGGCGCACTCGACGACCTCGCCGCGGAGCATGATCGCGATCCGGTCGCTGATCTCGAGCAGCAGGGGCAGGTCGTGCGTGATGAACACGACCGCGAAGCCGAGCTCGTCGCGCAGCCGGACGATCTCGCGCAGGATCTCCCGCTGCACGACGACGTCGAGCGCGGTGGTCGGCTCGTCCATGATCATGACCTGGGGTTCGAGCAGCATCGCCATCGCGATCATCACGCGCTGCCGCATGCCGCCGGACAACTCGTGCGGGTACGCCGTGATGCGTGACGGGTCGACCCCGACCCGTCGGAGGGCGTCCTCGGCGATCGCCCGACGTTCCTTGCGGCCCATGCCGCGGCGGTGCTCGACGAGGGCGTCGTCGAGCTGCGCCCGGATGGTGGTGACGGGGTTGAGCGCGTTCATCGCCCCCTGGAACACCATCGACAGCTTCGACCAGCGGACGGCGCGGAGCTGCTCGTCGCCGAGGCCGAGCAGGTCGACGTCGCTGCCGTCCCGGTCGTGGAAGGTGATGCTGCCGGACGCGACCTTCGCCGGCGGCTTGTGCAACCGGGTGATGGCGTAGGCGAGCGTGGTCTTGCCGCAGCCGGACTCCCCCGCGAGCCCGAGGATCTCGCCGGGCGCGAGCGTCAGCGAGACGTCCTTGACGGCGTGCACCGGGTTCTCGGTCTCGTAGACGACGTCGAGGTGGTCGATGGTGAGGACGGCGTCCCGGGTCATCGGGCGACCCCCTTCCGGTCGGTGGCGGTCTCGGGGAGGCGAGTCGTGCCTCCAGTCCGGGCGGCGCGACGCGCACGACGTTCGCGCCGTCGCTGCGCCCGCACGTTCGCGAGTCGCGGGTTGATGACCTCGTCGATGGAGAAGTTGACGAGGGAGAGCCCCATGCCGAGCAGCGCGATGAGGAGCCCCGGCGGGACGAACCACCACCAGGCGCCCTGGGCGAGCGCGAAGCCGTTCTGCGCGTAGAAGAGCATCGTGCCGAGGGTGGACGAGTTCGAGGCGCCGAGGCCGAGGAAGGACAGGCCGGCCTCGCCGAGGATCGCGGCGATGACGGCGAACACGAACTGCGACGCGAGCACCGGCAGCAGGTTCGGCAGGATCTCGACCGCGATGACCCGCCAGGGCCGTTCGCCGGCGACCCGGGCGGCGGACACGTAGTCGCGGTTCCGGATCGACATCGTCTGCGCCCGGAGGACCCGGGCGGATCCGGCCCAGGACGTGATGGCGAGGACGATGGCGATGGTCCAGAGCCCACGTGCCTCCTGCGGGACGAGGCCCGAGATGACGATGACGAGCGGCAGGCCCGGGATCACCAGGAAGACGTTCGAGAAGAGCGAGAACGCCTCGTCCATGATCCCGCCGAGGTACGCGCCGAGGATGCCGAAGAACGCGGACAGCACCGTGGCGAGGACGCCGACGATGAGACCGATCTGCAGGCTGCCGCGGGTGGCGTAGGCGAGCTGGGCGAGGACGTCCTGCCCGGTCTGCGTCGTGCCGAGCAGGTTGTCGGCGCTCGGCGGCTGCATGCCCGAGTCGCGGATGGTGGTCGGGTCGCCGACCAGGAACGGGCCGAGCAGCCCGAACAGCGCGACGCCGACGATGAGCACGATGCCCGTGACGAGCCAGGGGGTGAGCGTGGGGAGGAACCGGCGGATGCCGCCCTTCGGTCGGGGCGCACGGGCGGTCGCGATGCCCCGGGTCGTGCCGGCGTCCGCTTCCTCGGTGAGCGCACCGATGGTGGGTTCCGTCTCCTGTTGGATGTTGGTCATGGTCGTGTCCTCCTAGCTCCGGGCCCGGGTGCGCGGGTCGATGAGCCCGTAGAGCAGGTCGACGACGAGGTTCGCGCCGAGGACCGCCAGGGTGATGAACAGGAAGATGCCCTGCATGAGCGCGTAGTCGTTGTTCGTCACCGCGGACAGGAGCTTCGAGCCGATGCCCGGGTACGAGAACACCTGCTCGGTGACGACGGACCCGGACACGATGAACCCGAGGGAGATCGCGAACCCGGCGACCGACGGCAGCACGGCGTTGCGGGCGGCGTAGTTGCGGAGGACCTTGCCGTGCGGCAGGCCCTTCGCCATCGCCGTCGTGATGTAGTCCTCCGACAGGGTGGACACCATCATGTTCCGCATGCCGAGCAGCCACCCGCCGAGCGAGGCGAGCACGATCGTCGCCGCGGGGAGCACCCCGTACTTGAGCGCCGACATGAGGAACTCGCCGTTGAACCCGGGCGTGAGGGTGACGTCGTAGCCGCCCTGCGCCGGGAACAGGTGGATCCCGGTGGCGAAGAAGTACACGAGGATGAGCGCGAGCCAGAAGTACGGCACCGCGGCGAGCAGGGTGGTGGCCGGCACGAACGAGTCGAGCCAGGTGCCCGGCCGCCAGCCGACGAAGGCGCCGAGGGCGACCCCGATGACGGCGGCGAGCACGGTGGCGATGCCGACGAGGGCGATCGTCCACGGCAGGGAGCTCCCGATGACCTCGGTCACGGGTGCCGGGAAGTAGCTCACCGACACCCCGAGGTCACCGCGGAACACGTTGCCCAGGTACTGGCCGTACTGGGCGAGGATCGGTTCCGAGGTGTTGCCACCGAGGAGCAGCTCGTACGCCTGCCGGGTCGCCGGGGTCACCTGTCCGCCGCGCTGCTGGAGCTTGGCGAGCAGGATGTCCACCGGGTTCCCGGGCAGGAGCCTGGGGATGATGAAGTTCAGCGTCAACGCCGCCCAGAGGGCCACGATGTAGAAGCCGATCTTTCGCAGGAAGTAGTGCATACGAGCGCTCCTCGGTCGCAGTCCGCCGTCAGCCCTTGGCGGGCTTGAGCGCCTTGAAGATCTCGGCGTTGTCCGGGCTCGCCCAGACCGCCGGGAACGCGTACAGGTCGTCCTTCGTCGGCCAGCCGGTGAACTTCGCCGCGTGGAACTCGCTCGTCGTCCCACCGGTCATGATCGGGATGTACGGCATGTCCTCGACGACGTGCTGCTGGATGACGTCGAGTTCGGGCTGGGTCGCGGCGGTGTCCTCGGGGTTGATCGTCGCGAGCTTCGTGAGCGCGGCGTCGACCTCGGGGTTGCTGTACCGGGCGATGTTCATCGGGGCTGCTTCGCCGACCTTGGCGGTGTTCGCGGTCGAGAAGTAGTTGTTGTACAGGTAGTACGGGTTCGCGGTCGGGCCCTGGCCGAGCGAGTCGATCGCGAGCTGGTACGTGCCCTTGGTCTTCTTGTCGGTCCACTCGTTCCAGGACGACTGCTGCGCCTTGAGCTCGATGCCCGCGGCCTTGAGCTGCTGCGTCATCGTGTCGATCGCGGTGATGTAGTCGGTCCAGCCGGTGACGACCTCGACCGTCAGGGACAGCTTCTTGCCGTCCTTGGCGTAGATGCCGTCGGCGCCCTTCGTGTAGCCGGCGCCCTCGAGCGAGGCCGCGGCGGCCTTGGTGTCGGCACCGTCCGGCAGCACGGCCGGCGAGATGTCCTTCGAGATCGTGTCCTTCTGCGTCGTGGTGAGCGCGAAGGTCGGCGAGATCTCGCTGGCCGTGTTCGAGAACGCGAGCGAGTTGAGCTGCTTTCGGTTGATGGCGTCGGCGATCGCGTGGCGGACGGCCGGGTCGGTCTGCGGCCCGGTGCAGCCCATCGCGGTCGACGAGCAGGTCAGCAGCGCCATCTGGTTCTGGCCGACGGTGATGCCGTCGTAGCCCTGGTAGTGCGCGGGGATGTCGTCCATGTTCGGGACCGGGCCGGTCTGCCAGTCGATCGACCCCTGCGACAGGGCGTCGGCGCCGGCGGTGTTGCCGGACAGCGACAGGTAGCGGATGGTCTTCACGGCCGGGGCGCCGTCCCAGTACTTCTCGTTCGCCTCGAGGGTGAAGGCCTGCGCCTTGAAGTTCCCGAGCGTGTACGGCCCGGTGCCGACCGGCTTCCGCACGACGTCAGTCGTCGGGTCGATGTCCTTCCACAGGTGCTCGGGCACGATCCAGGTCTTGCCGAGCAGGTTCGGGCCGAGCACGAACGACGGCTTGGCGAAGGTCACGACGACCTTGCTGTCGCCCTCGGCCTTCGCGGTGCCGTCGTACCCGATCGAGTTGAGGGCCTTCTGCTTCTTGAGCATGTCGAGCGTGAACACGACGTCCTTCGAGGTGAAGGGCTCGCCGTCGCTCCAGGTGGCGCCGTCGCGCAGGGTGATCGTCAGCTGCGTGCCGTCACCGTTCCACTCGTACGACTTGCCGAGGAGCGGCTTCGGGTCGTTCGTGTTCACGTTCGTGATGAAGAAGAGCGACTCGTAGATCGTCCCGACGCCGCCGATGTTGGACGGCGACCACGGGTTGAAGTTGATCTGGTAGTCGCCGGACTGTCCGGTGTATGCGATGAGGGTCGAGTCCGAGGCGCCGGTGCTGGCGGTGCCGCTGGAGCTGCAGCCGCTCAGCGCGAGGCCGGCGGCGAGGAGAACGGCCGCGCCGATGGCGAGCCGTGAACGGGTTGGGTTGAACATCGTTGTCCTCTCGGTCTGCGTCGTCGCAGGATCCACGTTGTGAGCGTGATTGTTACACGCCTAAACTAAGTCGGTCAAGGGGTCGCGCACGACCCCGCGGACGGACCCCGACGCTGAGGAGACGCGATGGAGCGGACCACCCTGGACGGCACGTGGACGGTCGAGGCGGTGACCGGGCCGGAGGAATCCGAGCGGCACCGCGACCCGGTCGAGGCGGTGGTCCCCGGCTGCGTGCACACCGACCTGCTCCGAGCGGGGCGGATCCCCGACCCGTTTGACGGCGACGACGAGGCCGCGACGCAGTGGATCGGCGACACCGTCTGGCGCTACCGCCGCACCTTCGAGTGGAGCGCCCCGGACGAGACCCGCCACGACCTCGTCGCCGACGGACTCGACACCCTCGCCACCATCGAGGTGAACGGCATCGTCGTCGCGACGACCGCGAACCAGCACCGCTCGTACCGCTTCCCGGTCGGGCACCTGCTCCGGCCGGGCACGAACGAGGTCGTCGTCACCTTCGACGCCCCGGTCCCCGCCGCCGAACGCCTGTCCGCCCTGCACGGCGGCGAGCTCCCCCACGTCAACCACCACCCGTACAACGCGCTCCGGAAGAACGCGTCGAACTTCGGGTGGGACTGGGGCATCGACGTCGCCACGAGCGGCATCTGGCGGTCGATCGGCATCGAGTCCTGGAGCGGCGTCCGCATCGCGGCCGTCCGCCCCCTCGTCGACGTGGACGGCACCACCGGCGTCCTCACGGCGCACGTCGACGTCGAGCACGCCGGTTCCACCGGCGCCTTCGCGCAGGCCATCGGCAGCGCGCCCGTCACGTCCGCGGGTGGTGACGGCACGGTCGGACTGGAGGCGCGGATCACCGTGGCCCCGCACCGCGCGTCCGCAGCGTCGGCCGGTTCCGGCACCGTGCCTCCAGGCCGCGCAGCGTCTCGACCGGTGGTCGACGGCTCGGCGACCGTGCGTCTGGAGGTGCCCGACGTCGCGGTCTGGTGGCCGCGCGGCGAGGGCGACCAGCCGCTGTACGACGTCCGCGTCGCGGTCGGCGACGACGTCTGGAACGGCCGCGTCGGCTTCCGCACCGTGACCCTGGACACCGCGGCCGACGCCGGCGGCGCGCCGTTCCTGCTCCGGGTGAACGACCGCCCGGTGATCGTCCGCGGGGCGAACTGGATCCCGGACCACGCGTTCCTGACCGAGATGACGCCGGAACGGTACGCGGCGCGGATCGACGACGCCGTCGAGGCGAACGTGAACCTGCTCCGGATCTGGGGCGGCGGGATCTACGAGTCCGACGACCTGTACGACCGGTGCGACGAGCTCGGGATCCTGGTGTGGCAGGACTTCCTGTTCGCGTGCGCCGCCTACGCCGAGGAGCCCTGGCTCGCGGACGAGGTCGAACCCGAGGTCCGCGAGGCCGTCACGCGCCTCAGCCCGCACCCGTCGCTCGTGGTGTGGAACGGGAACAACGAGAACCTCGTGGCCTACGCCGAGTGGGGCTGGCGGCCGTCGCTCGTCGGGCGGACCTGGGGCAACGGGTACTACCGGTCGCTGCTGCCCTCCATCGTCGCGGAGCTCGACCCGAGCCGGCCGTACACACCGGGCAGCCCGTTCTCGTTCGACGAGTACCTGACACCGAACGACGAGCGCAACGGGAGCGTGCACATCTGGGACGTCTGGAACCGGCTGGACTACCGCGCCTACGCCGACTGGCAGCCGCGGTTCGTCGCCGAGTTCGGGTTCCAGGGGCCGCCCGCGTGGTCGACGCTCACCGCCGTGGTGCACGACGAGCCGCTCGACCCGGACGGCCACGAGATGCTCGTGCACCAGAAGGCCGACCACGGCAACCGGAAGCTCGCCGACGGGATGCGCGGGCACCTGCCGACGCCCGCTCCGGGCTCGGCGTGGCGCATCGAGGACTGGCACTTCGCCGCGCAGCTCAACCAGGCGCACGCGATCCGCTTCGGGATGGAGTGGTTCCGCTCCCGGACGCCGGACAACACCGGGATGATCGTGTGGCAGCTCAACGACGACTGGCCGGTCGTGTCCTGGGCGCTCGTCGACCACGCGGGCATCCGGAAGCCGGTCTGGTACGCGGTGCGGCACGCCTACCAGCCGGTGCTGCTGACCGTGCAGCCCGGGTCGTCCGGTGCGGCGTCGTCGGCTGGCGCGCTCGACGTCGTCCTCGTGAACGCCTCGGGTGCGCCCGTGTCCGACGAGGTCACGGTGTCCCGCGTCGCGTTCGACGGCACCGTCCTCGAGTCGTCGTCGTTCCCGCTCGCCGCCGGCCCGGCCGACGCCGCGCGCGTGTCCCTGCCCGAGGCCCTCGCGGTCCCGGGCGACGCCGCGTCCGAGGTGCTCGTCGTCACCGGTGCCGGCACCCGCACGGTGTTCGACCCCGCCGAGGTCGTCGACCAGGTGTTCGCACCGTCCCCGCTCGTGGCGTCGGTGGAGTCCACCGCGGACGGCGCTCGGGTGACCGTCACGGCGACGTCCTACGCCCGGGACGTGTCGCTGTTCCCGGACCGGGTCGACGCCCGGGCGCGGGTGGACGAGGGGCTCGTGTCGTTGCTCGCCGGGGAGTCGGTGGTGTTCACGGTGACGGGCGCTCCCGGCATCGACACCGCGGCGCTCGCGGGCCCGCTCGTGCTCCGGCACGCAGGCCAGCTGCGCGCCTGAGTCCGGGCGCCGGGCCCGGCCGGGCGCCGCCGGGCGCCGCCGGGCGCGGCCCGGGGCCGAGTCTCGCGTCCAGCGACCGATCTCGTGGCTTCGAGCCCGAGATCGGTCGCCGGGGCCGAGTCTCGCGGCCGGCCGGCTGACCAGCCGACCGGCCGACCACTCAGATCGCCTGGGCCTCGAGCACGAGGGCCGTGCCGGGTGCGAGGGCGAGCATCCGGACGCCGACGTCCTCGAGCACGGCGCCGGAGAGCTCCAGGCTCCCCCGCTCGAGCCACGGCGTCCGGGTCACGTCGACGCCCTTCGGTACCCGCAGCCCGGTCACCGGTGCGATCCGGTAGCGCCGCGCCCGGTCGAGCCCCCGCAGTCGGAGCGGCACGGCGAGCGACCTCGGCCCGGTGACGATCCGGGCGACCCGCACGAGGGCACGGTCCCGGTCCGCCCCGACCACCAGCGTGGCGTCGAGCCCGGGGTCCCCGAGGTCCAGGTGGTGCACCCGCCCGGAGTGCAGCAGCCCGCGCTCCCGCTTGTACAGCGCGGTCCACTCCCGCAGCCGGTCGAGCTCCGCGGGGCTGCACCGCGTGACGTCGGTCTCGATGCCGGCGCTGCCGAACAGCGACACCGCCATCCGGAAGTCCAGGTCCAGGTGCCGTCCGGTGGTGTGGGAGACCTCCGGTCCGACGTGCGAGCCGATGAGTTCGAGCGGCAGCAGGAGCTCCGTCCAGCGCTGGATCGGCAGGCGTTCCATCGCGTCGTTCGAGTCGGAGGCCCACACCCGGTCGGTGCGCTCGAGCACGCCGAGGTCCACGCGGGCACCGCCGGAGGCGCACGCCTCGATCTCGAGCCACGGGTGCCGTCGGCGCAGCTCGTCCATCACGGCGTACACGCCCCGGGTGTGGGCGTCGAGGCCGACCCGTCCCGCGTGCACGGTCTGCACGACGTCGCGGTTCTGGTCCCACTTCACGAAGTCGACGTGGTGCTCCCCGATCACCGCCGACATCCGGTCGAGCACGTGCTCGCGGACGTCCGCGCGGGCGAAGTCGAGCACGTACTGGTGCCGCCAGGTCCGGGTCTCCTCGGGTGCCTGCAGGAACCAGTCCGGGTGCTCGACCGCGAGGGCGGACACCGGGCTGACCATCTCCGGCTCGAACCACAACCCGAACTCCATGCCGTGGGATCGGACGCCGGCGACGAGCGGGCCGAGGCCGTCCGGCCAGACCTCGGCGTCGACGGTCCAGTCGCCGAGCGCGGTGGTGTCGGAGCGGCGGCCGGTGAACCAGCCGTCGTCGAGGACGAACCGCTCGACCCCGACGTCGGCGGCGACCCGCGCCAGGGCGAGGAGCGGCTCGAGCTCCTGTCGGAAGTAGACGGCCTCCCACGTGTTGAGCACAACCGGACGCGGTGTCCGCGGGTGCCCGGGCCGGGCGCGGAGGGAGTCGTGCGACCGCGCGGCCAGCCCGTCGAGCCCGGCGTCGCTCCACACGAACACGGTGTCCGGCGCGGTGAACGTCTCGCCGGGCGCGAGCACGATCTCCCCCGCGCGCAGGAGTTCCCCGGCGCCGAGCACCGGCCGGGCCTCGGCGAGCCGGTCGTACCGGTGCACGGAGTCCGCGCTCCACGCCGGGTGCACTGCCCAGAGCTCGCCGGTGGTGTCGTCGAAGCCCGCGGTGCCGAGCACCGTGAGCGTCGGGGCGTCGTGCCCGGTCCGGCCCCGGCGGCTCTCCCGCACGTGCACGCCGTCCGTCATCGCCCGCCGTTGCGGGGTGCGCTCGCGCGTCCATCGTCCGGCCAGGTCGAGGACCTCCGCCGCACGCTCCCCCACGGGGAGCACCGCTTCGAGCGCCTGCACCTCGACGGTCCCCGCGCCGGTGTTCGTCAGCGCGTGCCGGACGCGCAGGACCCCGGCGTCGTCGAGCACGTACGCGCTGTGCAGCGACACGTCGTCCGACACCGCGTCGACCGTCAGGACCCGGTCGTCGGCAGCGACGACGACGTCCCGCCAGACCGGCACGAGCGGACGCCCGTCGACCTGTCCGGCGAGGGCCGGCCGGCCCTCCCACCCGTCGTGTTCGGTCGGCAGCACGGTCAGCGGCCACGCGGCGTCGAACGCGCTCGGCGACACCGCCCGTGCGAGCGCCAGGACGAGGTCGTCGGCGTCCTCGGGCACCACGTCACCGACGTCGCGACCCCAGTGCAGCACCTCGGGCAGTCCGTCGATGCGGGCGGCGACCACCAGGCTCGTCCCCGCGGCACGCAGCACGTGCACCCGCACGGCGGCGGCGGGCACCACGGTGGTCACCTCGTCGCCGTCGAGCACGGTCATGCCGTCGCCGCCTCGAGCAGGACGCGGACGCCGCCGGCGGGCACGACGGTCTCCGGGCCGTGCCCGGAGCCGTCGAGCAGATCGGTCCCGGCGGCCGACAGGGTGACGTCGTCGGGGCGGTGGTTCAGGAGGAACAGGATCCCGGTGCCGTCCTGCCGGACGCGACGCACTGCCTCCAGGCCTGGAGGCGCGGTGACGGTCCGCGCGATCGCTCGCTCCTCGACGATCCGGTCCGCGATCCGCTGCACGCCGTCCGCGTCGAGCATCGCCGAGACGTACCAGGCGCCGCCGCCGGCGGCGCGGCGCGTGACCGCCGGACGGCCCGCGAGCGGGCCGTCGACGTGGCGGAGGACGACCTCGGCGTCCTCGACGACGAGGTCCTCGGCCCAGTCGGTGACGACGGTACCGTCGTCGAGCAGGACCCGGTCGTCGCGCTGCAGCGGGGTGAACTCCTCGGCCCACACGCCGAGCACGTCGCGGAACGCCCCCGGGTAGCCGCCGGTGCGGACGCGGGCGGTCTCGTCGACGATCCCGGAGGCGTAGGTGACGAGGAGCGTGGCGCCCCGGTCGACCACGGCGCTGATGCGCGCGGCGCCCGCGTCGTCGACGACGAAGAGCGTCGGGAGGACGACCACGTCGTACCCGGAGAGGTCGGCGTCGATCGGCACCACGTCGGTGAGGACCTGGCGGCGCCAGAACGCGGTGTGCCAGGCGCGGAGTTCGTGGCCGTAGCGGAGCCCCCGGTGCGGCTTCAGCCCGGACTGCAGCGCCCAGCCGGACGGCTCGTCCACGACGATCGCGACGCGCGCGGGTTCGACGGGGGCACCCTTCGCGGGGCCGAGCGCGCGGAGGGCCCGGCCCAGGGCACAGACCTCGCGCCAGACCCGGCTGCGGGTTCCGGCGTGCGGCAGCATCGCGGAGTGGAACTGCTCGGCGCCGGCGGTGGACGCGCGCCACTGGAAGAAGAGGGCGCCGTCGGAACCGCGGGCGACGTGCGCGAGCGAGTTCCGCAGGATCTCGCCGGGCTCCTTCGCACGGTTCCGCTGCTGCCAGCTCGGGCCGCCGGTCGAGTGCTCCATGAGCAGCCACGGGGTGCGGTCCCGCGTGATCCCGCGCATCCGGTCGGCCGAGGCCGCGAGGTCCTCGGCGCGGTCGGGGTCGTCGACGAGCGTGTAGTGGTCGTTCGCCGGGATCGCGACGTGCTTCGCCCACTCGGCGTAGTCGACGACCTGCGAGCCGGCACCGACCATGAAGTTCGTGGTGACGGGCGCCTCGGAGTGCTGCTCGATCACGGCGCGCTCGGCCTCGTAGTAGGCGAGCAGCGCGTCGGACGAGTACCGCTCGAAGTCCAGGGCGAGGCCGGGGTTCGGCGCACCGCCGACGCCGCGCGGCGGGGACACCTCGTCGAAGGACGTGTAGGTGTGGCCCCAGAAGGCGGTGCCCCACGCGGCGTTCGCCGTGTCGACCGTCTGGTACTTCGCGCTGAGCCACCGCCGGAAGTCCGCCGCAGACACCTCGCAGTGGCAGCGCCCGTTGCCGCCGCCGAGCTCGTTGCTCACGTGCCAGAGCCGAACGGCCGGGTGCTGCCCGTAGCGCGCGGCGATCGCCTCGACGATCCGGAGCGCGTGCTCGCGGAACACCGGGGACGCCGGGCACCAGCCGAGCCGGCCGCCCGGGCGTTCGCGGCGCTCGGTCGCGTCGACGGGCAGGACTTCGGGGTGCGCCGTGAGCAGCCAGTTCGGCGGCGCGGCGGTCGGGGTCGCGAGGTCGACCGCGATGCCGTTCTCGTGCAGCAGGTCGAGGACCTCGTCGAGCCACTCCCACGTGTACTCCCCCGGGGCACGCTCGAGCAGCCCCCAGGAAAACACCCCGACCGTGACGAGGTTCACGCCAGCCTCGCGCATGAGCCGGACGTCCTCGCGCCAGACCTCGCGGGGCCACTGCTCAGGGCTGTAGTCACCGCCGAACGATAGGTCCTCGGTGGGCCAGGGCACGGAACGGGCAGGGGTCACGACATCTCCTTCGACGGTGGACCCGAACAGCATCCCGCCCGTCAGAGGCGTTTGTCAACTTGCGTAACTAAGTCGCTCGTGCCTCGTTGCTCCTGGCTCGTGGCTCAGAACCGCAGGAGTCTCCGCACGGCGAGCACGGCGGCCGCCCGGGCCCATTCCGAGAACTCGAACGGCTGCACGACCACGGTGACCGCGGGTTCGTAGGGACGGAGCCCGTTCCGGAACGCGGCGTCGACCTCGGCACGGGCGATGTCGTACACGGGCAGGCCGTCACCGGTCAGGACGATCGACTCCGGGTCCACCAGCGTGACCACGGTGGACAGGAGGACCCCGAGGGCCGTCCCGGCGTCCCGGAAGGCCTGCAGTGCGGCTTCGTCCCCCGCCCGTGCGAGGTCCACAACGGCACTGTAGTCGGAGTCGTCGTGTCCGGCGTTCCGCGCGATGATCGAGCTCGGGAGGTACCCGGAGACGCAGCCCTCGTGCCCGACACCGCAGTCCGGTCCCCCGCCGTACACCGGCAGGTGCCCGACCCGACCGAAGCGACCGTGGGCACCCTCGGAGACCTCGCCGTTCGTGACGAGGCCGAAACCCACGCCGGCACCCACCGTGACGAGGGCCATCGAGCCCACGCCGGCGCCGGCGCCGATCCAGTGCTCCTTGGCCGTCAGGGCGTCGACATCGTTCACCGTGAACGTCGTCAGCCCGGTCCGCGCCTCGAGCATGGACGACAGCGGGACGTCCCGCCACCCGAGGAACTGCGACACCTCGACCACCGTCACACCGTCACGGGTGACCACGTCGCCCGGGACCGAGACGCCGAGCGAGGAGATCGCCGGCGATGCCGCACGGAGCCGCTCGGTCACCTCCGCCACCTGCTGCACCAGTGCATCGGGGGAAGGATCCCGCAGCGTCTCCTCGTGCAGGGCCAGGACCCGTCCCGCGAGGTCCGTCACCGCGGCGTACAGCCGGTCCTGGGTGAGCTTCACGCCGAGGAACTCCCACACGCCCTCACTCGTCCGGAGCAGCTCCGACGGACGACCCGTGGCTCCGCGGACGTCCGTGCCGACCTCGATGACGAAGCCGTGCTCCTGGAGCGTCCGGACCGCCCGCGTAAGGCTCGCCCGCGACAACCCGAGCGCACGCGCGATCTCGGCACGGGAGAGCACCCCGTGCACGAGGATCTCGCGCAATGCCGCCCGCGTGGCATCGGTCAACACCGGCCAGGTGGCTGCACGGTCGAGCTGGTTGGTCATCGGCTGATCCTATTGCCAGACCCCCGGGAACGCAGAAAACCCCTGACCAGTACTGGTCAGGGGTTCCCTGGTGTTACCAAATTAAGTCCGGCGGCGTCCTACTCTCCCACAAGGTCCCCCTTGCAGTACCATCGGCGCTGAGAGGCTTAGCTTCCGGGTTCGGAATGTGACCGGGCGTTTCCCTCTCGCTATGACCACCGGAACACCTTCGACCCAATCGCTTGGAATCAGAAAGCTGTTCCGCGCATGCGCGGTGTTCAGTTTCTTGTTCCCGATCGTCTGTCGGGAACCACAAAGTGGACGCGAGCCCCACACCCGAAGATGTGGGAAATAGTTGTGTTGTCAAGTCTTCGGCTTATTAGTACCGGTCAGCTCCACGGGTCGTTAGTCCCCGCTTCCACATCCGGCCTATCAACCCAGT